>JBOGSE010000373.1:0-2296 GCA_050694895.1 bacterium
CGAGGTGGGTTTCACTCTCGGCGACCGCCGCATCATCGGCACGGCCGTGCCCGACCTGGTCCACATGGGGCCGGACGTCGGCGCGTACCGTCGCGAGCACGAGCACTTCCTCGATTGCATTCAGCACGGCGCTACGCCCGTGGTTTCGGTCGAGGACAGCCGGCGGTCGCTCGCCGTGGCGCTGGCCGTGGTCGACTCGATCCGCACCGGTCAGCCCGTTGAGTTGGCCAGCGCGCCGTGATGACCGTCCGATGAGCCGGGTGCGCGTCTGCGGCGGCAGGGTGCTGACGCTCGATGCCGCTAATGCCGTCTGGGATCCCGGGGAGATTCTCATCGAGGATGGGCGCGTGACCGGCGTCGGACCGCGGCGCGAGCGTCCTCCCCGTGCAGACGAAGAAGTGATCGATGCCCCCGGCGCCCTGATCCTCCCCGGTCTCGTGAACGCCCACTGCCACTCGTCTGACACCCTCGTCAGGGGCACCGCTCCCCTGCTTCCTCTCGAGGCGTGGTCGTACTTCACCGAAGCCGGTCGGGCCGGCCGCACGCCGAGAGAAGTCTACCTGAGCGCCGCGCTCTCGGCGATCGAAGCCCTCAGGACCGGGACCACAACGCTGCTTGACCACCTGCGACTTTCGCCAGGGCTTACGGTCGAAGGGCTGGAGGCGGCGGCCCGGGCCTACTGCGACGTGGGGATCAGAGCCGTCATCGCCCCGGTCCTGTCCGATCTGCCGGCGAGCGAGACCATCCCGCTCGACCTGATCGATCTGCCGGGTGCGCTCGCGGAGCCGCTGCGGCGTTCACCGGCGTCCTGGCGCGAGCAGGCGGATGTCTGCGAGGCATTCATTCAGGCGTGGAAGCCGCAGATCGGGATCCAGGTAGGGCCATCGGCCCCGCATCGATGTTCCGACGCGCTGCTCGAACGCTGCGGCGAGATGAGCGAGCGCCACGGCGTGCGCATCCACACGCACTTCCTGGAGTCGACGGCGCAGGCCGTGGTGGCGCGACGGCGGTTCCCACAGGGTCCTGCCCGGCATCTGGCTGCGCTCGGGCTGCTGCAGAGGGCCTCGCTCGTCCACTGCGTGCACGCGGATGATGTGGAAACGATCGCCGCGTCAGGCGCCGTGGTCGTCCACTGCCCGGTGGCAAACTTGAAGCTGGCCAGCGGCGTTATGCCCTGGAGCACGTTCGCAGATCATCACGTCCCGCTGGCACTGGGCACCGATGGCGTGCTCTGCAACGATTCGTTGAGCATGTTCACCGTCATGAAGGTGGCAGGGCTGGTCCATACCGGCGGCGCGGAGGCGGAGACCCTGTTGCGCGCGGCGGTCCACAGCGGGGCCGCGGCCTGCGGATTCGCCGGCGGCCGAGGTATTGAGCCGGGCAATCGGGCGGACCTGATCGTCCTCGACCCCGCGATTCACCACGATCCGGTTGGCCGGGTGGTGTACGCCGAGGAGTGGAGACCCGTCCAGACGGTCATCGTGGAAGGGAACATGGTCGTGCGAGGCGGCAGGCCGACCGCGGTCGACGAAGCCGCGCTGCTCGAGGAAGCCCGCGAGGCCTCGGCACGTCTGGTCGCACGAAACGCGTCGCACTACCGCTTCGCCGAGCAGATCGCTCCGCACATGCAGAGACTCGTCATGCGGGCGACGGAGGTCTACGCATCGACCCCTTCTGGGACGCACCGTTCCGCCTCCTCCAGCTCAACCTCCGTCTGATCGACGCCCGGGACCTGGATGTCCCGAGGATGGTCGAGGAGATCGCGGCCTATGGCGCGACCGCGATCCTCGCGAATGCCGGAGGGATGGTCGCCTGGTACCCGACGCGCCTGTCCTATCAGCGTCCGAACCCCTACCTGCGCACAGACTTCCTTAGAGAAGTCACGGATGCCGCCCGCGCCCGCGGCATCCGGGTGCTGGCGCGGCTCGACATCACCAAGGGCTACGCGGAGGATCTCGCGGGGCGCCCGGAATGGTTCCGGGTGGCCGCCGATGGGCAGCCGGTGCTCGTCCGAGAGTTGGCCGAGACGTGCTTCAACGGAGCCTACTGGCAGCGGTTCAATTTCGAGATGCTCGACGAGATCCTCGCCGCGTATCCGGTCGACGGCATCTTCTACAATCACTATCGCTATCTGACATGCTACTGCGAGCGATGCCAGGAGCAATTCCGCGAAGCCACCGGCCGTGCCATGCCGGTGAAAGAGGACTGGGCGGACGAGGCCTGGTGTGCTCTGGTCCGCTACCGGTACCGGGCGCTGGCAGACTACACGTCGCGTGTCCGCGCGCATGTTCGGCGC
>JBOGSE010000374.1:0-5346 GCA_050694895.1 bacterium
AGATCCGGGCCGTTCGTGGACTTGAACGCGTCGAAACGGAGAATCAGGTCATTGCCGACGCGGTAGACTGTCGCGGTTCCTTCGCCTTTGTGAATGGTGTCCGCACCGGCGAACGTTCCCCGCGCGACGATCCGTCCGGATTCGACCCCCGGAGGCATGGACTCGCTCGCCGGCGTCTCAACTTTGGACGCTTTCATCATCGTCTCTTCAACCTGCTGTTGCGTCATCCCCTGCGGGACGGTCGCGTCTTTGCTCATCGGGAATTCGCTTGTACCCGTGCCGGTCGGAAATGGTTCGTCGACCACTCTGTTGATGAACAGCGGTGAGCCGAGATACCAGGCGATAGGCGCGCCGATCACCGCGACGATGGCAACAATCCACCAGTAGTGCTTTCGCCAGAAGCCCTTCCGCATGCATCGCTCCTTTCGCGGGTTTCCCGCCGCGCCCAGCGGGCCGCGTCACCGGTTGAAGATCAGCTCGGCCGATGCGAAGAGCACGCTGAAGCGCTTGCAGTAGATGACCACCGACCGATATTTGGCGGGATCGACATTCGCCGGGAGCTCGTAATTTTGGTTGCCGACATTCCCCTTCAGCAGACCGACCTCGAGCGCTCCGCCGTCGTGCAATTGTGCCCGGTTCCGGGGAGAGGAATGGCCGGACAGGTAGACGTACAGGTCGGGTCCATTGGTGACCTTGAACTCCTCGAGTCGAAGAAATCGCTGGCCGTTCGCCAGTTGAACGATAACCGCCCTGCCCTCGCCCTTGTGGACGTCGTCCGTTCCGGTGAACTTGCCGGTGGCGATGAAGACCGGCTGCGCAGGCGCCGCGGCTAAGGCAACGGGCGCCACCTGGCTCCAGAACGCCAGCGGGACGATCATGGCAGCAATCAACGTCCGCATTGGGTGACTCACGCTCCTTCGTCTATACGTCTCAGCATAACTCTACCAGCCCAAGTGCAAAGAAACTGTGAAGGAGAGGCCGGGGGAACACTGGTCGACGTCGAACCGGTGATCGTTATGGTGCCTTCGCATGCGGTCAGACTCTCGGCTCTGGTGCGCCGGATAACCGCTCCGAATCCCTCCCCGATGACCGGCGCAGGAACAAATACGTACCTGGTGGGGACCGACGAGGTCGCGGTGATTGATCCCGGTCCCGATGAAGCCCGGCATGTTTCGAGTATTGTGGGCGCGCTTGGCCGGGGCCGGTTGCGCTGGGCGCTGCTCACCCATGCGCACGTCGACCACGCACCCGGCGCGCAGCGGCTGGCCCGGCAGACCGGCGCGCAGATCCTCGCGTTTGCCACGGCGGGCCGGGCCGTCGCTCCCGACCACATGCTCGATGACGGAGAGTCCGTAGCGTGTTCAGGGTTTGTGCTCGAGGCGATCCACACGCCCGGCCACGCGTCGGATCACCTCTGCTTCTTTCTTAAGGAAGAGCGGGCGCTGTTTTCCGGCGATCTCATCATGAGCGGCTCGACGGTCGTCATTGCCCCGCCCGATGGCGATATGGCCGCCTATCTGCGCTCCCTCGACCGCGTGAAGCAGTGGCGCCCCGTCCGCATTTATCCCGGACACGGCGATGCGATCGACTCCCCGCAGGCCGTCATCGAAGAGTACATACGCCACCGGCTCATGCGCGAGCAGCAGGTCCTGGACGCCCTGCGGGAGGGGCCCCGCAGGATCGCGGACCTGGTTCCCGAGATCTATGCCGGCACGCCCCTGGCGCTGCACAGGCTGGCGGCGCTCTCGATCTATGCGCACCTGCTCAAGCTCAGAGCCGAAGGGAGGGTGTCGGGAGGCGATCGGGAATCGGAGTGGACACTCGTCTGAAGAGGTGGCCATCGTGACGCATTCTCCACTGCCCAGGCGTTCTGGACCACGACCGCTTACCCACAAGGGCATGCCCCACGCGCAGGTCGGTGTTCGACCCCTCCCGGTCGTCAACGCCGAACTGTTCCGGCGGGCCTATTCCCTGCCGGATGTCGAAGACCGGCCGACGGTGATCTCCGTTCCCGGCGCGCGCGCCCTGTGGCTTCGCGAGGACATGCCGCTCGCCCATCCGGAGGTGATCGTCGCGGGGCGTGAATTCGCCCACATCCATCCCGATGGCAGCCTGCACGTATCACTCCCCGCCGAGCGAGCACGCGAGGCGATCGAAGCCGGTTGGGCGGAACCCCACCCGATCGCGGAGCAACTGGGCATGCAAGGCCTCGTGATGCTGTACACTCCCCGGACGCTCGAGGAACTGGACGTCATCTTTCAATTAATCGTGGACTCGTACAACTTCGTGACAGGTCGGGCAGTCCAGACTGATCTGTCATAGTGAATGTGAGCCATCTGCCACGGTTTACGATCTGCTCAGGGGTCTGGGCCTGGAACCTCCGCCAGGAGCAAAGCCGCATCGTGTCCTTAGGGCGCCAGGCCTGAGGCCACCGTGATCATCACCTTGCCTTCCGCCTTCTCCTCCTGGACCGTGATCGTGTGCCAGGCTTTGCCGTCCGCACGGGCAAACCACAGCGCGAAGTTGCGGCTGCCGGACTCGCTCTGTTCGGCAGAGAAGGACTGCGCGAAACCCTTGGGCGCATTGGCCTTGTAGAAGTCCCGGACCTTTTCGAACGGATCGGTGGTCTCGAGGGTCACGACGGCCCACTGCCCCGCGGTTCCAGTCGGGCCGGTCCCGCTGAAGCTGGAGGAACCTGTCTGCTTGGCTCCGGGGTACGCGACGAGCCCCGCGCTCGGGCCCCCGGGTGCCGGGGCTGCCGGTGCGGCGGCCGCGGGCTGGGTCGCCTCGGGTTGAGGTTGTGCTCCTTGCCTGCCGGAGCCGCCCCTGCATCCCGCGATCGTGATCACCGCAACGGCGATGATGAGTCCATGCCACCTCATGGCCTACACTCCCTTCGCATGCGTCAGGGCGGAGTTTTTTCTGCGTCCGGGAGACCGAATCCTGTCGCATGCGTTGAATGGAATCGTTCCCACGCAGAGAAGAGTGCGAGTCGATGGCCGTCGAGAAAGGCTCCTTCGCGTGGGAGGGCGGAACGGTCTCCGCCGCCTGGCGCCACCCTGTTCGTGGCCAGACCTACGTGGTGCTCGGCCACGGCGCGGGCGGGAATCTCCACACACCTGGGCTCGCGAAATTTACCGACGCGCTCGCCGCCCGCGGGGTTGGGACCGTGTCCTTCAACTTCCCATACGCCGAGGCCAGGCGGAAGGTGCCTGATCGGCAGCCGATCCTCGAGTCGTGCTACCGCTCCATCGCCGACCAGGTGAAGAAGCGCGCGTCCCGTCTGTTCGTCGGCGGCCGCTCGATGGGCGGCCGCATCGCGTCGCATATCGTCGCCGATGGGTTTCCCGCGGCCGGCCTGGTCTTCCTCAGTTACCCGCTCCATCCACCGGGGCAGCCCGACCGCCTGCGCGACGTCCACCTTGCACAGATCACGGTGCCGATGCTCTTCCTCCAGGGTTCGCGCGATGCGTTTGCGCGCCCGGATCTGCTGTCCTCGACGGTCAAGAGGCTGCCAACCGCCACACTGCACATCGTCGAGGGCGGCGATCACGGCCTGGCCGTACGCGGACGGGCTCCCGGCGATGTCCTCGACGAGCTCGTGGCGACAACGGTGGCCTGGATCGGAAACATCGGTTGACTCGTTGCGGCTTACGAGCGTCGCGTGCTACGATGGGTCCGTAATCCAGTTGTGAAGGGAGGGATGGGCGATGACCGTGTGCGCGCGTGTTGCTATTGAGCGTCGGGCGAACGCCCATCCTGCCGGATGATCGGCTGACGTCGGTCCTTCCGTGGCGGCCGTGGGCGGGTGCCCACGGCCGTTTCTGTTTTTCAACTTCTACATGGAGGATCGACGTGCAGGTATTCATCGGAATGATTGTACGTACGGATGGATCGCAGGTGACGGTACGCGACGCGGACGGCCGGGAATGGCGCTGCGTCCTGCGTGGCAGGCTGCGGCGGATGCTGGCCGGCGCGACGAGTCCCCTCGCGGTGGGAGACCGGGTCGAAGTGAAGCCGTCTGGCCCGGCAGAAGGTGCCGTCGAGAGACTGCTTCCGCGGCGGTCACGGTTGGCCCGGCGCGCCGTACTCGGGCACGACGCGTCTCATCGGGGGAAAGGCGCGCGGCGTGCGCCTCCCGAGCACGTGCTGGCGGCCAACCTCGACCTGGTCGTTGTCGTCGTGCCGGCTCCGCCAAGGGCAACGGTGATCGACCGCTACCTGGCGCTGGCGGCGAAGGGGGACTGCCGTGCTCTGGTCTGCGTCAATAAGATCGACCTGGTCGATCCGGGGCAGGCCGAAGCGATGATCGTCCCATATCGCGAAGCGGGCGTCCCCGTTCTCTTGACCAGCGCTTTCACAGGGGCCGGGACCGAGGGCCTGCGCGGTACGCTTGCCGGAAAGCTGGTCGCCTTCGTGGGACCGTCGGGAGGAGGCAAGTCGAGCCTGCTCAATGTCTTGAATCCGTCGCTGAACCTTCGTACCGGCGGACTCAGTGTTGCCGGTAAAGGCAGCCACACCACGAACTGGTCGGCCACATATTCGGTCGGCGATGCACTTGTGGTGGATACACCAGGGTTGCGGGAGATCGGCTTTCTGGAAGACGAGGGCCGGGAGGCGACCGAAGATCTGTTTCCAGAGATCACCGCGCTGGCGACGGGCTGCAAGTTTCGGGACTGCACCCACACGCATGAGCCGCGCTGCGCCGTCAAAATCGCGCTCGATGCCGGTGATATCGACCCCGGTCTATACAGGCGCTACGCGCGGCTGGCAAGCAGCGGACGGAACTAGCCTCGCCAAACAGCAGTGGGAATACGGCCAGAACCGCGCCCGTTTCGAGGAGCAACGACATCGTCAGTATCGGGGGTGTTTCATGCGCAATTCACTTCGATTGCTCGTCCTGGGCGTCATCGTGGTGGCCACATCGAGCCTGCCTGTAACCGCCGGCCCGAGTGATGTCGCACCCGTTCCGTCTGCCGCCCGGGGCCCGGCCATTCCCCAGGACAAAGGGTACCTGGTTCAAGAGATCAGAGGCGGCCTCTACTGGATCACCGACGGTACCTACCAGGTGATGTTCCTCACGACCGGGAGAGGCGTCATCGCGGTCGACGCGCCACCCAACCTCGCCCAGAAGTATCTCAAGGCGATTGCGGACGTGACCAGTGAACGGGTGACGCATGTGATCTACAGTCACGCACACGGCGATCATATCGGCGCCGCGGACATCTTTCCAAAGGGCGTGAAAATCATCGCCCACCAGGAGACGGCCGACCTCCTTCGGCGGGCGAAGGATCCTAAGCGTCCTGTTCCGACGGTGACGTTCACCAAGACCTACACCCTCAGGGT
>JBOGSE010000375.1:0-1659 GCA_050694895.1 bacterium
GGTAAGCTCCCCCGTCAAGTAGACAGCTGATAACTGGACTCCGGGGCGCTGGTCGGCCTCGGCAGAAACGTCAGGGGCGGCACCCGGCCGAGGCTCTCGTGTGGCCGCTCCGTGTTGTAGCGCCGCAGCCAGTCGATGGTGATGGACCGGACTTCGGCGAGGGACGCGAAGACGTTTGCATCCAGGACTTCCGTGCGGTACGTCTGATTGAAGCGCTCGATGAAGGCGTTCTGCGCCGGTTTCCCCGGTTGAATGAAGTCGAGGCCGATCCCGCGCTGCTCGGCCCAGTCCGTGAGGCGCAGGGCCAGAAATTCCGGCCCGTTGTCCAACCGGAGCGTTGTGGGTGCGCCGTGCAGCGCCACCAGCTCCTCCAGCAGCCCGATCACCCGCCGGCTCGGCAGGGAGAAGCCGACCTCGATGGCGAGAGCTTCCCGATTCCCCTGGTCGAGCACGTTGAGCGTGCGGAAGACGCGCCCGTCGTACAGCGCGTCACGCATGAAGTCGAGCGCCCAGGTGTGATTCAGCGTGGGCGGGGCGCTCAGCGGGATCCGTGGCCGGCGCGGCACCCGCCGCTTCGTCCGCTGCGGCCGGTTCAGCCGCAGGGCGCAATAGACGCGATGCACCCGCTTGTGATTCCACCGATAGCCGAGGTTGTGCAGCCGGTCGAAGAGCTTCCAAAAGCCCCAGCGCCCGTTCTCCGCCACCTGGGCCTGCAAGGCCTCGATCACCGGGCCGTCGCGCAGCAGGCGATCCGGCGGCGGCCGGTACCACGCCGCCCGCGCCAATCGCACCACCTGGCAGGCTCGCACCACCGACAGGCTGTGCGTGCTCACCAACTGCGCGATCGCCTGCCGCTTCGCGGACGGCGTCATGACTTTCGGTGCAGCACATCTTTGATCGCGGCATTCTCGAGCGCTAGCTCGGCGTACATCCGCTTGAGCTTGGCGTTCTCGACCTCGAGCTCCCGCAGCCGGCGCAGCTCGTGGACCGTCGCTCCACCGTACCGCGACTTCCAGTTGAAGTAGGTGTTCCGACTGATCCCGTACTTCCGCAGGATCTCGGCTACCGGGAGCCCCGCCTCGCCTTCCTTCAACACAGCGACGATCTGCTCCTCGGTAAAGCGTGACTTCCGCATGCCCAACCTCCCTGTCTTGGGCACCTCGAAAGTCCACTTTCAGCTGTCTACGCGATAGGGAAGCGTACCTGGTGGCTTCGGACGGACTCCGGTAGCCACCAGGTTTGCGCTCCATCAGAATAAACTCAATGTCGTTCTTGATAACGGCATTAGGCTCGTAGGGCTTGCCGAGAAAACCTGAGCTACCGTTTTCCACTTCGTAAGCAGCATTGGCAATCTTGTGCCAGATAATCGGTGCGAGGTTGTCAAAGCCGATGGCGCGGCAGCGCTCCTGAATGGAGGAATGCAACGGCACAACTGTGTGTCGACCCTCGTTCTTCCGCCGAGAGAGGCACACGTCTCCCACCACGCAGACCAGCCGCCCTCCCGGTGCGAGTGCCTCGAACGATTGCTTCCAAACTTTGTCGAGCTCGGCCAGGAAAGCCTCGTACTCCGCGACGAATCCGAGCTGGCCGTCCGAGCGCCTGTACTCCTTCAGCGTCCAATACGGGGGCGAGGTCAGGACGAGATGGACGCTCTCGCGC
>JBOGSE010000376.1:0-1092 GCA_050694895.1 bacterium
AATGCCGATGCCTGCCGCGGCCGCGACGGGCGTGGACATGACCAGAGCGCACGGCGCTGCCGCGACCAGCAGCACGACCGCGCGCAGGGCCCATGGAAGGAACGGCTCGCCGAACAGCGGCGGGACCATGAGGAGCAGTATGGCGGCGACAAGGACGCCCGGGGTGTAGCGATTGCCGAAACGCTCGATGAATCGCTGGAGCTGGCTTTTCTGTTCTTGTGCTTCCTCCACCAGATGAATGATCTTGGACAGCGTGTTGTCCTCGAATGCCGCCGTGACTTCAACGACCAGCGCCCCTTGCTTGTTGACGGTTCCGGCGAACACCTGGTCGCCTGGCCGCTTCTCAGTGGGCATCGATTCCCCGGTGACCGGGGATTCGTCGAGTGCCGAACTCCCTTCCCGAATGATGCCGTCGGTCGCAATTGCGTCCCCCGGTCGCACGACGAAGCGATCGCCGGGTCGCAGGTCTGCGGCCGCGACTACTTCTTCATGTCCATCGCGAAGCACCCGCGCATCTTTCGGTGCCAGATCGAGCAACGTTCGGATGGCGGAACGGGTGCGCGCGTACGCGTACTCTTCAAGGGCTTCGGCCACGGCATAGAGGAATACCAGGAGCGCGGCCTCATCCCACAACCCCAGAATCGCGGCACCGAGCGCCGCGGCCGTCATGAGAATCTCGATGCCGACTCGTCGTTCCTTCCACAGCTCTTCGAGGCCTTCCCGGAAGAAATGGCGCCCGCCGAGGACCATGGCCAGCGCGAATCCGAACGGCTCAAACGCGCTCAGCCTGGCGAGATGGGCAAGGCTCCACGTGGCTGCGATGATCGCGCCGGCGAGGAGGGCATCCCGCATGACGGGGAAACGCCACCACGGCCCGGCGAACTCGTCGCGGTGGTCCCCGTGGTCGCTATCTGCGTCCGTGACGCCTAGTCCTCCTCGGCGTGACGCAGGCCATCTTCCACGAGATGCCTGACGTGATCGTCTGCCAGGGCGTAGTACGCCATTCGTCCCTCTCGCCGGTACTTGACGAGCCGGAGATCGCGGAGAAGGCGAAGCTGGTGCGAAACGGCCGGGCGACTCCGTGCCACAATC
>JBOGSE010000377.1:0-1263 GCA_050694895.1 bacterium
CGTCGCATCCTCCATGCTACCACGGTAGCGACGACTGTCAACACGATCAATACAGACGCTCCTTGTCCAGCACGTTCACCAGCGGTCTCCCGGTGAGGTAGCGCTTCAGGTTGTCGCAAAACAGGGCGGTCAGTTGCGCGTTTTCCGTCTCGACGGTGCTCGCCGAATGCGGGCCAACCAGCACATTGGGCATGCTCCACAGCGGGTTGTCCTGCGCAGGCGGCTCCTTGGCGAACACGTCCAGCGCGGCGCCGCCCAGATGCCCGCTGCGCAGCGACTCGATCAGCGCCGTCTCGTCCACGATGACGCCGCGGGCCACGTTGATCAACACCGCTCCGCTCCTGAGCGCGTCCAGCTCGCGGCGCCCGATCAGCCCTTCCGTCTCCGGCGTGTGCGGAACGGCAAGGATCAGGTAGTCCGTCTCGGCAAGCAGGCCGTGCAGATCGGCGAGCGGCATGAGGGCGTCCAGGTCAGGCTCTCGTGTCCCCGGGGAGACCGACCGCTTCGTGGCGGTGACGCGCATGCCCATGGCCCGGCAGATCCGCGCGACCTCGCGGCCGATCGTACCCAGGCCGATGATGCCGACTGTCGCCCCCCGGACATCGCGGCCGCAGTACCGCTCCCACCGGCGCGTCGTCTGCCCGCTTATCATGCGGGGCCCGTCCTTTGCGAACCACAGGATGGCCATGACGACGAAGTCGGCCAGCGGCTTCGCGTGGATGCCCCTGGCGGTCGTGAATGTAATCGGGGTGTGGATCAGGCCGGTGCGAAGGACGAACTGGCCGATGCCCGTGCTCGTACCCTGGATCCATCGAGCGTTGGGGACAAGATCCTTGAGCGTCGTGGCGTTCGTGTGGTCAAAGTCAAACAGCACCTCGGCGTCGGCGAGATGGCGCCGCCACAGCCGCTCTTTATCCAGGGTCCGCTGCAGCGCATGACCGACGTGGTCGCAGAGATACCGCGGACGAGGGAGCAGCGCCGGCTCGTAGATGACACGGACGCCGCCCACCCGGCGGATCTGCTCGACGTATTCAGGCTCGAGGAACGAGGCAATGAGCACCACGCGCCCGGAATCATCCACCCTTACAGTCCTCACGGTGGAGGCGCCTCGGTGTCATGCGGGGGCAGTGTCCTGCGCATCGCCGCAGCCGCAGGCCGGAGCAAAATCGCAGAATCGGGAGAGCCACCCGGGTTGACAGCCGGGCAGCTCCGAAGGAGGCGCGCCGGCTTCCAGGAGATCCAGGCGCCTCTGCATCTCCGCCT
>JBOGSE010000378.1:0-2421 GCA_050694895.1 bacterium
AGGGCAGGAAGCCGTTTCCCACGAGCCGTATCCCTCCCGTGTGGAGCGCCCACTGCCCCTCGTCGACACGGTGCTCGTCGTCGAACGGCTCACCCTGCGCTTTGCCGGCATCACGGCGATCGACGGCCTGTCGTTCAACCTCCGCGCCGGAGAGCTTCTCGGCATCATCGGCCCCAATGGCGCGGGCAAGACGAGCGTCCTCAACTGCATCAACGGCTTCTACCATCCGCAGGCCGGCCGCATCGAGTTCGCGGGCCGTGACATCACCCGACGGCCGCCACACGTCCGCGCACGCCTTGGGATCGCGCGCGCATTCCAGAACATCGCCCTCTACCCGGGCATGACCGTGCTGGCCAACATCATGTCGGGCCGCCTCATCCATATGCACAGCGGGCTGATTGCCAGCGGAATCTACTGGGGACGCGCGGAGCGCGAGTTCCTGGCGCACCGCGCGCAGGTTGAAGACATCATCGACTTTCTCGAGATGGAGGAATACCGCAACCACCACGTGGCCGATCTGCCCTATGGCATCCAAAAGAAGGTCGAACTCGGCCGCGCCCTGGCGATGGACCCGAAGCTGCTGCTCCTCGACGAGCCGATGGCCGGGATGAGCTCCGATGAGAAAACCGACATCGCCCGCTACATCCTGGAACTCCGCGAGGTCCGCGGCCTCCCCATGATCCTCATCGAGCACGATATGGGTGTCGTGATGGACCTGTGCGATCGCCTGATCGCGATGGACTACGGTAAGCGCATCGCCGAAGGTCTGCCCGGGGACATCCAGCATCATCCGGAGGTCATCAAAGCCTACCTCGGCGAGGAGCACATCGCGTGAGCATCCGCGCAATCGCGTCGTCGGAGGGCACCGAATGAGCGCCCAGGCGGTTGCTGAGCACGAACGCGCGACGGCGCGGGCCCCCGAACACACCGGGCTGGACACCTTTCCCAAGCGCCTTCAGCACAACGCGGAGCGGTTCGGCGACCGTGTGGCCTTCCGGGAGAAAGAGTTCGGCATCTGGCGCGAAATCACGTGGCGGCAGTACCTCGACCACGCGCGTGCGGCCGCTTTGGGGCTGGACGGCCTCGGCCTCCGCCGGGGCGACGTCATCATGCTCATCGGCGACAACCGCCCAGAACTGTACTACGTCGCCATGGGCGCCCAGACGATCGGCGCCATCTCCTGCGGCATGTACCAGGACAGCCTGTCCGAGCAGCTCGCCGAGCTCATCATCTTCGCCGGGGCGCGATTCATCTTTTGCGAGGATCAGGAGCAGGCCGACAAGATTCTCGACATGGAAGCCCGTCTGCCAAGCGTCGAGCGCGTCATCGTCGAGGACTGGCGCGGGATGTGGCGCTACCGCCACCCCAAGTTGATCTCGTTCGCCGACCTGGAAGCCCTGGGGCGAAAGGCCCAGGCCGCCGAGCCAGAGCGCTTTCCCGCCATGGTGGCCGAGGGACGCGGCGACGACGTGGCCATCCTCTGCCAGACATCAGGGACCACCGCGATGCCGAAGTTGGCGATGCTGTCGCACCAGAATCTGCTGAGTCAGGGTGAAAACTTCCACGCCGTCGAGCCGCACATGGGCCCGCGGGACGAGTTTGTCTCTTACCTGCCCTTCGCCTGGATCGGGGAGCAGACGTTCTCGTTTACACTCCACCAACAGGTGGGGTTCACCGTCAACTTTCCGGAGGAGCCGGAGACCGCCCAGCGCGACTTCCGCGAGATCGGTCCGCACTTCACCTTCGCGCCCGCGCGGATCTACGAGGGCCTGCACTCGGCCATGACGGTGCGGATCCTCGATGCCGGACCGATCCGGCAGGCGATCTACAACGCGGCGATGCGCGCGGGCATGCGCGCCGTGGAGCTGGAGGCGGACGGCAAGCCGGTGCCGTGGGCCTTGAAGGCGTTGCGCACAATGTACTACTGGACGGTGTACAGACCTATCCTCGACAAGATGGGGTTGACGCACATGCGCGTTGCCTGGAATGGCGGCGCCTCGCTCGGACCCGACTACCACAAGTTCTTCCGGGCCATGGGCCTCAATCTCAAGCAGATCTATGGCCAGACCGAGATCGCGGGCATCTCCTGCGTGCATCGCGACGGGCAGGTGCGCTTCTGGACGATGGGCGCGCCGATCGCCAACACCGAGGTGGTGCTGTCGCCCGAAGGTGAGATCACCGAGCGCAGCCCCTCGGTCTTCCCCGGCTACTACAGGAATCCTGAAGCCACTGCCAAGGCGCTGCGCGATGGGTGGCTGTACTCCGGCGACTATGGCAGCCTCGACCCCAGCGGCGACGTCATCCTGTTCGACCGGATGGGCGACATGTTGCAGAAGTCGGACGGGACGAAGGTCGCCCCACGGCTCATCGAAGACATACTCAAGTTCACTCCCTATGTCCAGGAAGCCATGGTGGTGGGCG
>JBOGSE010000379.1:0-2710 GCA_050694895.1 bacterium
TCCGAACACGTCACCATCCAAATCGATGTGCCCATCCAGCGCCGATGCCGGCGGCCGAAGAGATGGAATCCCCGCCATGCCCCAGTGGGAGCAGCGCCAGGATCGGATACGTGCGTCGGTCCGTGCCGCGTGGTTGTCCGACCGGGCCCGGCGCGCGCTGCTGATGGAGTACGAGGACGATGGGATGCCCAGCCCCGTTCTCAACGCGCACCGCATGGGCGATATCGGCCGCGAGACCGACGGCGTCATCAACCTCTCGGCCGGTGGACAGATCCACCGCCAGCCACCGGACTTTGTCATTCAGGCCGTGCGAGCGGCCATCGATGAACGCCGGTTCCACTATCCCGGTGTGCGTGGCGATGCCGACCTTCGGGAAGCGCTCGCGGAGAAACTCGCGCGTGACAACGGCATCACTGCCGATCCGGGGTCGGAGATCCTGCCGACAATCGGCGCGCAGTTTCCGATTGACGGCGTGCTACGTGTGCTTGTCGGCCCGGGGGACGAGGTGCTGCTTCCCGATCCTGAGTATGCCTCGATGGAGCCTGTCGTCCGGATGTATGGAGGCACCGCCGTTCCGGTCCCGCTGCACGACACGGCCGCTGGATGGGTCTTCGACCCGACCGACCTGAGGCGGCGCGTCTCATCGCGCACGAAGGTCTTCTGTTTCTCCAACGGCAATAACCCGGCGGGCTATCTCTACACGCGAGAGGATCTGGAGGCCATCGCCGCACTCGCGCAGCGGCATAATCTCTTCGTCTTCTCCGATGAGGAGTACGAGAACCTTGTCTTCGACGGCCGCCATCACACGAGTATCGCGTCGCTGCCGGGCATGGCCGAACGGACCATCACCGCGTTCTCATTTTCCAAGGCCTACTGCCTGTCCGGCCTCCGCATCGGCTACGCGGTCGGACCGGCCGCGGTCATGGATCACATGTACAACGTCATCCGCTTCGGCATCCAGGCGGTCGGGGCGCTGGGCATGCGGGCGGCGCTGGCAGTCGTGCGAGGGCCGGCTGATGCCTGGCTGCGCGGCGTCATCGCGGATTTGGAGAGCGACCGGGACTACGCGGTGGCGAGGCTCACCCGCATGCCGGGTATTCGGGTGCACCCGCCGGTTGGGTGCTATTTCCTGTGGTGCCATATCGAGGCCGGCGGCCTGCCGTCGTGGGAGATCGCCGAGTACCTGCTGCGCGAGGCGCGGATCTCGGTGATCAGCGGGCATCAGTTCGGACGTTCGGGACGGCACTATCTGCGCGTGAGCGGGTGCGTGGGCCGGCAGCGCCTGGAAGAGGGACTCGACCGGATGGAGCGCGCGCTGGAGCGCCTGCGCGTGAAGACGCCGGCGAGGTAGTTCGCGCTCGTGGCTCACCCGGAGCGGGTTCTGGTCGTCAGCGCGCATCCCGCGGACTTCTGCGTGCGCGCGGGCGGGCTGATCGCGCGATACGTCGCGTCGGGAGCGCCGGTCCGGGTGCTCGTCATGAGCACCGGTGCGCGCGGCGAGTCGAACGAGATGTGGCGGGCGACGCAAGGCAAGACCACAGAAGCCGAGGTGGCCGCGGTGCGCAAGCAGGAGGCGCAGGCCGCCTCGAAGATCCTCGGGGTCGACACCAGGTTCTTTGATTACTCCGATCAGCCGCTCACCTTCGAGCCCGAGCGCATGCTGGGTCTGTGCCGCGAGATCAAGGCGTTCCGCCCGACGGTCATCCTGACGCACCCCAAAGAAGAACCGTACAATCCCGACCACAGCGCCGCGTGCCGGGCCACGCTGGAGGCAGCCTACAACGCGACCCTCGCGGGCGTGCATCCCGACCTGCCGACGATCACGCTTCCTCAGATTTATGCGTTCGAACCGACCCAACCTCTGGTGGAGATGACAAGCTTCCTTCCCGACACCTTCATCGACATCACCGACGTGATGGACAAAAAGATGCAGGCCACCGCGGAGTACAAAGTTCAGCCTTATCATGTTGATCGGTATCGTGCACGCGCCGCCTCACGCGCCGCGCAGGCAGCGTACGTGGCCGGCAATCCCGACATCAAGTTCGCCGAGGCGTTCCAGCGCTACACTCCGTGGTGCGGCCGCCTGCTGCCGTAGCCTGGGGTACTTGGGGCAGGCGGCGTCGGTCGAGGAGAACGCGCCCATGAGCCTGGCCGATCGGTTCGTTCCTGAATACCGGCGGGACTTCAGAGCGCGCGACACGAGCGGCGGCGGCCGCGCGCGGCTCGTCGGCCTCGCGAAAAACCTGAGCGACGTCATCAGCCTCAACTCGGGCGATCCCGATCTGACCGCGGCGCCCGTTGCCGTCGACGCCGCGATCGAGGCGCTGCGCGCCGGCAAGACCCACTACGCTCACGGCGGCCTGCCCGAGCTGCGCGCCGCCATCGCGCGCAAGTGCGCCGCCGAGAATGGCTTCACCATCGATCCCGACCGGCAGCTGATCATCACCAATGGCAGCGCCGAGGCGGCATCGGCCGTGTTCCTGACGCTGCTCGATCCCGGCGACGAGGTGCTGACGACCGACCCGTACTACCCCGGGCATGTCTCGGCGATCGGGCTGGCGCGGGGCACGCCCATCTTCGTCCCGACCCGCGGGGAAGACCTGTGGGAGCCGGATCCGGTCGAGGTCGAGCGGCGCATCACGCCGCGCACGAAGGCGTTCGTCTTCGCCACCCCCGGCAACCCTACCGCCGCGGTCTACCGGCGGGAGAC
>JBOGSE010000380.1:0-2953 GCA_050694895.1 bacterium
TGGGACCGCGAGAAGTTCCTGTGGGTCGTGGATGTCCGCGAGGAGCGGAATCCCGTTCCCATCTCGGCGTTCTGGGTCGCCCCCGATGGTCTCGCCGATCCCGAGTTCCGCTTCGGCCCTCACAACATCCACGAGAACCGGCCCGGCAGCATGCAGCGGGAGGATCAGATCTATCTCACCTACTTTGCGGGCGGGCTGCGAGTCGTCGACGTGAGCGACCCGATGCGGCCGCGGGAGATTGCCTGGTACGTTCCCGAGACCTCGGGCGGCGTCCCCCAGTCCAACGACGTGTACGTCGATGCCAATGGACTGATCTATCTGGTTGACCGCATCGAGGGGACGCTCGATATTCTCGAGCACGCGGGCGCATAATGGCCGCGTCGCGCGCGCGCAGTCACCTGGGGCCGGTGATCGTCGATGCCCGCGTCGACGGCGACATCGTGCGTACCGCCGACGGCAAGAGTCTGCCGGTCTCCGATGTCACCTTCGCGCCCCCCTGCCAGCCTTCAAAGGTGATCTGCGTGGGGTTCAAAACCGCGCGCGACGTGCAGCAGGTCGAGAAGCAGTGGGTCCGGGCGAAGGCCTTCGATGCCTCGGCGCCGCTCGGGCCGTGGATCGCGACCGGCCTGGACCCTGCGCCGCTCGACCTGGTGGCGCGCGTCAACGGCGAGGTCCGTCAGTCCGCGAACACCCGCGATATGATCTTCGGGATCGGAGTGTTGCGGAGCGCGGTCGTGCCAAGATCCGCGCCGTGAGGCCGCAGGGCGTCACCCGCGCGGCCAGGTAGGCGTCGTGTTTCTCCTGCTCACCATGCTGTCGCTCTCGGGTCTGGGCGTCAGCGCCTACATCTGGTACAAGCAGGTCACAACCGGGCCCGTGGCGTGCGTCGGCCGCGGCTGCGCGACAGTGATCCGCAGCCGCTACGGCCGCCTGCTCGGAGTGCCGAACGGAGCGTGGGGCGTGAACTTCTTCGGCGGCCTCCTGGGCTCGGTCATAGCGGGCGCGCTGATCCCCGGGCTCGAGCCTGTGCTGATCCGCCTGGCCGCCCTTGCCACGGCGATCGCGCTGATCCTCTTCGTGTACCTCACGTACCTTCAGGTCGTTGTGCTCAGGGCCTTCTGCAGCTGGTGTCTGACCTCGGCGGGCCTGACGCTGGGGATCTTTCTCGTATTGCTGATGGCGCTTGGCAGTTAGAAGAACACATTGAGCAGCAGGTAGACCAGGATTCCAAGCGCCAGGCTGACGGACCACAGCGCAACGGCAACACGGCCCACCTGGGGATGTCTGGTTCTGGCGACGTCTCCCACAGGGAACGTCAGCCCGATGAGCAGGTTGTAAATGACCGGCGGAACGGACAGGATCGACAGCCCGATATGGATCGTCAGTGCGGGGAGATACACGTACAGGCGGATCGCCGGGGGTCCGGGAAACGCCTTCACGCCGCCAAGCGTGACCCGTGTCAGGTAGAGGACCAGGAACGCGGAAATGAAGGCCGCCGCAGCGAGCATCAACCTGCGGTGGGCGTCGACGCGGCCCGCCTTGATCGCCCGCCATCCGGTGAGCAGGCAGGCCAGGGCCGATGCGTTCACCAGCGCGATCAGTGTCGGGAAGAAGGCCAGGGCGCTCGCGATCGGCGGGGGAAGGCGATCGGGCGGTCTGGACGAAAGCGCCGCGGCCAGGATGCCGTAGACGGCGAGCGTGATGACGATGGTGGCGGCAAGCGGGAATCTGCTCGAGCGCATGGGTCCTGTGGAACCATTTCGCGGGTACCGCGGCATATTCATCTTGAAGGGTCCTGGGCGACTCCCGTAAGATAAGAGCGACGATGCCGAAGCCTGTGCTCGGGTTTCTGATTGCGGTCGCGGTGACCATCACCCTGCCCACGGGTGGTACCGTTTCGTCGCACGGGAAGCTCCTGCGCGCTGAGCCGGCGCCCGGCAGCGCCGTGAAGACCGCGCCAAACGTCGTGCGGGCGTGGTTCAACGACGAGCTGGACGCGAAGCGCAGCACGATCAGCGTCACGGACGCCCGGGGCAGGCGCGTTGACGACGGCAAGGGCAGCGTCGACCTCAACGACATGGACCGGAAGTCCATGGTCGCCAGGCTCAAACCCGCTGGCCCGGGGTCGTATACCGTAACGTGGAAGGCTGTCTCTGTAGACGACGGGTTCGTCGCCAAAGCATCGTACCGCTTCAAGATCGCCCCCAAGTAAGCCGCCAGTCACGCCCGGGCATCGCTCCCTGTCTCCACCCGCTTGACAAGGCGAAACCGTCCCGCCCATAATTTATCCGAGGCTAATTTAGACAAGCCTAAGGACGGGTGGTGGCCATGGGCATCGGAGGTAGAGCCGTGAACGGCACGCGTGTTGGGCTGGTTGTCGGAGTGGGTCTCCTGGGTGGAGCGCTTGCCCTTGGACTGCCACATCCGGAGGCCGCGCAGGTTCCTGCGGTGAGACGGACTATCCACATGGCGGCGGTCGAACCGAGGGGTGGGGCTTCCGTGGCGGCCGAGCCCTTTCCAACCGCGGCGCTCCCCGACGGTCCGGGCTATGTGCTCAGGCCCCCGGATGCGACGGGACGGTGGGAAGTCTCGACGTATCAGTGGCAGCCGGCGTTTATCCTGTCCAACGAGCGGGAGGACGTGCTGCTGGAGATCATCGGGATCAACGGCGCGGAGCATCCGTCGTTCATCGAAGGTATCAACGTGCCGCCCTTTGTGGTCAGGCGCGGGAGCATCACGAGAGTAGAATTCCGGGCTCCGCGGCCCGGGTTCTATCGCATCGTCTGCTCCACGCACCAGCCGACGATGGTAGGCTATCTTGTAGTACTGCCACGGCGCTGATCGCGGGAGAGAGGTCATGCCGGCTCCATTGAGTCAGGCCATTGAAGACTACCTGAAGGCCGTCTACCTGATCGCACAGAACAGCCGTCCCGTCACGACGACCGAGCTGGCC
>JBOGSE010000381.1:0-1542 GCA_050694895.1 bacterium
GTCCACGGGCTCCCGGGCCTCGTCCCGTTTGCGAACGACATCGGGCGGCAGACCGGCCAGGGCCTCGGAGATCAACTTCACGCACCGCCACACCACCGATAGGCGCATGGCCGAGTCCTGGGATACCAGGATCCCCGCATGGACGGGATCCCCGATATCGGCCGCGGTGCCCCACAGCTTCGTCTTGTCGATCGAGTGGGACTCGCTCTGGGCTTCGGGATAAAGCAGGGCTCGGACGAACGTTCGCAGGCTCATGCGAATCGCCCCAAAGCATCGCGTGTAGTGCCGTCGAACACCTGATGACAGGGCCGACAGAGCGGGATGTAATCGTTCGTGTCCCGCCGATACTCACCAGAAACGTTTGCCCATTCACGCGCGTCCTCGCCGCAATGGTCACACAGATAATCGCGGGCTGGGCCACGCTGGCGATACAGCCACATATGCTTGGCCACGTAAGAGGCCCCCTCGCCCTTCCACTGGGGATGACGGTCTCCATACATCGGATTGGCTGCACCACGAAGCGGCGGAATCGGCGGGCCGATGGCAATATGAGCTAGTACATCACCGCGTTGCCGCACCCGCATGTAGTGGGCTGCGCAAAGGCTCTTAGCTCGCACCTGTCGGTCACATCCGTCTACTGCACATAATGTCATCATGGCTACAGGGCGATGAACTCCGGGGGCTCGGCGGGCACCTGTGTCGCCTGATGAACCGCGATGGCCAGCGCGATCAATATCCGGGTCTGCGGGGTCTTGATGAATCGCCAGCCGCGCTCGGTTTCCTTAGTTGAGCCGCGAAGGACCGATGCCCGAAGCGTCGGATCCCCGTCGTGTCGGACCTGGCCGCCCTGGACCAAGCGATTGAGCGTGGTCGAGGCGATGGACAGCCGCTCCGGCGAATGGGGCACCTCCATCATGGGGATCCCCCGGGCGAACAGCAGTTCGGCCGATCGCTGGAACTCCACCCGATCGTAGGAGCACTCCCGGACATCGAACCGCTCCGAGGCGGCAACCACCAGACGCTCGAAGTGCTCGAGGGGGGCATCCCCCGATGTCCCGATCGCCGAGACGGCCACCCCACCGCCGTCCCGAGGGGCCGCGATCGCGATGCCCCCACTCGAGCCAGCGGTGACGTGGAGCCATACGCTCTCCCCTGCCTCCACGCCACCGATATCCACGCGCATGGCGTCCCAGTCGGGCGGCTCGATCCATGGCTTCTCCCCGAAGGTCCACACCCCGCAGGCGAAGCGGGACCACTGGGCCGGGGTTGTCGAGGGCGAGTCGTACCGCCGCCGAAGGGTTTGGATCGTATGCCAGGGTGCCGGGTTGGCCCGCTCTACCAGCTTCATGTCCGACTGGTCATCGTCATCCGCCAGGCACCATTCGTGCAGGACGAAGGAGCCATCGGCCGACGAAGCGCGGTTCTCCATGCCCTTGCGCTTGAAGCTGGGCAGGGCATGGGCAACGGAACGGAGCAGGCCGAGAGGGGAAGACTCGGCCCAGCCCGCGGTCGAGATCGTGATCATCTTCCCCTGACGGGGAC
>JBOGSE010000382.1:0-4050 GCA_050694895.1 bacterium
GATGCGCGCGGAGCAGCACGAGCGCCTCATAGCACAGCGTGCCGCCGCTGTAGAGCCCGCGCAGATATCGCTGTCCCGCCGCCAGGCGCCCGGCCTCTTGGGCGGGCAGCGATCGCAGCGTCGGCGCGGGAACGTCGATCCCGGGCGCGCGGCGCACCGCGAGCCTCGCGGCATCCTCGAGAGTGGCGGCGCTCTCCACCGTGTTGGTCGGTGCAACCCGCGCGCCGATGAATGCCACGATCACCGGTTTGCCGCAGGCGGCCGCGGCGGCCAGAATCCGTCCGCCGGCCTCCGGCGATGGCGGCTTGCTGATGAGGACGATGACCTCCGTCGCCAGATCCAGGGCCAGGGCGCGTAACCCCTGGAGCATCGTCGCGCCCCCCACGGCGGGCGAGAGGTCGCGCCCCCCGGTGCCGATCGCGTGGGTAATCCCCCCGCCGAACCTGTGGATCAGCGAGGTGACCTCCTGTAGCCCTGTGCCGGCGGCCGAGATGAGCCCGATGCGCCCCGGCCGCACGCGGTTGGCAAATCCCAGGGCTGCCCCCGCGATGATGGCGGTGCCGCAGTCCGGACCCATCACCAACAGGCCGCGTTCGCCCGCCCGGGACTTCATCTCGACTTCGTGCTCGATAGGCACGTTGTCCGAGAAGAGCAGGACATGCAGTCCGGCGTCCAGCGCTTCGAGCACGACGGCGCGCGCGAAGCGGCCGGGCACAGAGATCAGCGCCACGCTTGCCTCCGGCAGGGCACGCAGCGCCGAGGCGATCGTGCGCGGGCGGTGGGCATCCCCCGCTGCGGAGATCCGCCGCTGCGTCAGGGCCTCCTCCGCGCGCGCCAGCGCGCTCTGCGCTGCCTCGTCTGTGAGGGCGCGCGCCACCAGGGCGAGATCATCCGGCCCGGCGCCGGCCAGCGCCGGAAAGTCCAGCCCGCTCTCCCGGAGTAACGCCTTGTTGGCCTCGGTGGCCATCACGAGCCCGACTTCCTCAACGCCGGACTGCTCTTTGGCCTCGCGCTGCGCGAGCATCAGCGCGACAGAATCGTGGTAGGCACTTCGACGGATGAGTCCGAGGATGGGCACAAAAAACTCCGCGGGCGGCCGGTTCGTCCTGCCGGCCTCCCGCGGATAGACTTCCTAGATGATCAGCGGATTTCCTACCCCGTTACCAGATCCGGCGCGGCACCGCGCTCAGCACGTGCGCGGCGAGCTCGGGAGAGTGCCAGGCCATAGGATCGGGAGCTCGATGCGGCACCGGACGGCTACCCGGCCGGAGCATCGGCTGACCGGCCGCCTGCGTGACCAGCGCAACCGCGCGGGTTAACTGAATGTCATCCTGGCTGCCAATCGCCGCACCCGCGGAGGCGACCTCCACATCGGGGGAGAGGCCTTGCCCCTCCAGATCGCGGCCCGTTGGGGTCAGGTAGCGGGAGATTGTCAGGCGCAACCCGCTTCCGTCGCGGAAGCGGTACACGGCCTGCACCGTGGCCTTGCCGTATGTCCGTGTCCCCACAAGCTTGATGCCACTGTCCTGCAACGCACCTGCGACGACCTCCGATGCGCTGGCGCTGCCGCGATCAACCAGCACCACCAGCGGACCGGTATACTTCGGCTCGCGGGGCCGCACGGCGTAGGCCGTGGACTGTCCGCGGCCGGATTCCAGCGTCGTGACGACACCGCGGTCGAGGAAGTGGCTTGCAATGTTGACCGACGCTTCGAGGAGACCGCCGGGGTTGCCACGCAGATCGAGCACGATCCCCTTGGCACCCTCCGCCATGAGCTGTCTGAGCCCACCGGCAACCAGCTCGGATGAGGGCTGCGTGAATTGCGTCAGGCGCATGTAGCCGATCCCAGACGGCAGCATTCGTGTGTTCAGCACGCGCACCTGGATCCGGCGCCGTGTGATCGTCAGAACGAGCGGCGCGTTCTGGCCTTCGCGTCGGATTGTCAGCACGACGGTTGTACCCTCGGTACCGCGGATCATCTGGCTGACCTGTTCGAGCGTCAGGCCGGTGGTCGGGGAGCCGTCGACGGCCGTGATCACGTCTCCACTGCGCAGCCCGGTCTCGCTGGCCGGGGATCCCTCGATGACCTCTGTGATGGCGGGCTGCCCGCCCTTGTCCTCAATCACGATCCCGACGCCCACGACCTGGTCGCCCTGGGTCGTGCGGCGCACGAACTGTGCAAAGGCCTCCGGCGAGAAGAACGCGCTGTTGGGATCCCGCAGCGCGGCCACCATGCCGTTGACCGCAGCATAGATTACGGCCAACGGCCGGGCACGGGACAGATGCTGGACCTGCTCGATGCGCTGGACGATCTGCTCGAGGTCGGCCCGTTCGTCGCCGGTGAGGACCAGCGCCGTCAAGACCCCCTGGGGCTGGCCTTCCTCGCGCAGCAGTGCGCGCAGGCCGGCTTCGGCGCCGCGGAGCAGGGTCTCGGATGTGGGGATCGCCAGGCTCTCATCGCGGAGCACACGATAGGTCTCCACGAAGAGCGCGACGCCAAACTCGGGCGACTGGGCCAGAGCCGGCGCTGCGGGCTGGGCTGGAGCGGAGGGCGCTGGCTGCGCCAGGGCAGGGGGGGCCAGGAATCCGATGGCGAGAATGACGGCAATAGCGAGCGGTGCCCGGCCCCTGAGCATAGTCTCCCTCCGGCGGGTGGCTACTCCCCTTACGTTCACCGCCGTAAAGTGTTCACCTGCTGCCACCAACGCCGCCGCGATTCTATTATATTGCGAGCCACGGGTTCTACCAATAGATATCCCCAGGTCGTGTCTCGTTTAGGCATCGTCAAAGCAAACGCAGGCCTTCCCGCAGGGAGGGATGCGCGAGGCGCGGCAGCAGTTCGCTCTTCATGCGTGTGGTGTCGGAGGTGTGTGAGACCATGCCGATCTCAATGAAGTCCCGGGTCAGGGGGATGCGGTCCCGAACATCGTCGCAAAGGCCTCAGAGCAGCCACCCGCCGCGAAGAACGCCCACCGAGGCAGCCGCCAGGGTCTTCGGTATCCCCAGTGGAGCGCCATCTCATCGAGCACATCCTGCAGCAACATCGGCGCGTCGTCGCCCAGGTTGTAGATGCCCGAGGCAGCGTCGCGCTCGATGGCCGCCTGCACGCAGCTCAGAAAGTCGGGAAGCGAGAGCATATGGTACCAGGTGGGATCCGTCCACACGGCGAGCAGGCGGCGCCTGAGTAGCCAGCGCGCGGCTTCGATCATTAACACGCCCTGACCGTAGATGGTGCCCGAACGCAGGACGACCGGCACCATCCGAGTTCCCTGGCATGACGCGAAGAGGTGCTTCTCTGCCGCGAGGCGTGTCTGGGCGTGCACCGAGGCCGAGGCGTCCGGTGGCGGGCCGGTGCGGCGTAGACTCCCCTTCGACATGAGGAAAACTGATGAGAATCCATCTGGGGACGCCGGCATCCAGCGCGGCGGCGACCAGGTTGCGCACGTACCCGACGTTCGTCCGCGGCAAGAACCGTGCGGGCCGGGGTGCAAAGAGCAGGCCGGCCACGTGGACGATGCAGTCTGCACCGTGGCAGGGTGCGGCCAGCGTCCGCGGGTCCTCGAGGTCCGCCTGATACACCGACACGTTCGGCGCGGTGGCAACATCAGAGGGCAGAGGCCTGCGGTGGACCAGCAGCCTGAGCGCGTGGGGACCGTGGAGAAAATGCCGGGCGAGAAACGAGCCGAGGTTGCCCGCGGCTCCCGAGATCAGGATGGTCACCGGACCATGGGCATGGTCACCGGACTATCGGCCGGGAATCGATCCGGGCCGTCCGCACATCTCGCGGACCTCTGCCCAGCGGACCCCGGACAGCAGCGTGGTCGGGGTGTAACGTGCTTCCGCCGCCATGCGCTTCAGTTGCGCGAGGCGCTCCGCCGTCCTGGGATGGCTGGACAGGTACGTCGGCGGCTCCCCCATCTTCTCGGCCTTCTGCTGGAGACCGGCGTAGGCCGCAACCATCCCCTGTGGATCGATCCGGGCGGCCTGGATCATCTTCATGCCCTCGCGATCCGCGGTCTCTTCATCGGCGCGCTGATACCGCAGACCGCC
>JBOGSE010000383.1:0-33733 GCA_050694895.1 bacterium
GCACGACCTCTGCAATGCTGAGCCCGACCGCGGCCATCTCAACCTCCACCATCTCGCTCGTCTTGCTCGTGACTCGTCCGTCCCAACCAGGAAAGATCATCTCTGGGTGGACGGTTTCGTTGTTGACGACCAGGAGGCCGCGGGCCGATGACTCGCCGCCTTGAGGGAGCGGCATGAAGGCCACGTAGTCATTGTTGTAGCCGAACTGATGGGCCTGCTTCACCCCAGTCTGCACCATTGGATCGAATTCCGGGGCACCCGCCGCAAGCGGGTCCCCCCACCGGAGCAGCACGGTATGCGCATAGCCGGCTGGCACGACCAGCCGGTCTTCTGTGGTACTCGCGACGGGCGCGAAGCCCGCCGTCGGCGCTGCGGCTGCGTGCCGGAACAGTGTAAACGGTCCGGCATAGGATAGGGCCAGACCCGCCCCGGCCGCTTTGAGGAACCCACGCCGGGAGAGCCGGGCTTCAAGGACTGCAGCGAACGTCCGAGCCTTTGTCGTTTTCATAATCTCTCCTCCCCCAGTCCTTTTCTCCGCGGTGCGGACGCGCCCTGCAGCCCAGGTGGCGGGTGAGGCAGGTCCGCCCATCACACAGCCGGCGATGCGGATACTTGCGCGAATTCTCACTCGGAGCGAGTAGATCTTGGTCAGCGCAGCTCTCGCCAGTCCGGTGAGACGCGTACGGCCACAACTTGACCGCGCGCGCACTCCTCGTCCCTGGCCCACAGCGAGCACAGCACGACGCTTTTGCGGTCGGTGGTCTCTTTGATTCGGGCGCGGAGGGTCACGTCGGCATCAATCGGCGTCGGCCGCAGATAGGACACCTGCAGCGTCCCTGTCGCGTACCAGATGAGCGGCTCGCTGTCCAGAGGCCGACCTTCGCGGCGATAGGCGTCGGCGATGGCCGTGCAGACGCTGTGGCAATCGATGATCGTGGCAATGATCCCACCGTTGAGGATGCCCTGGGGCCCGGCCATGTGCGCGGGGTCCGGCCGCCAGGTGCATACCGCTTCGTCGCCCGACCAGTAGCTCTTGATGTGCAGGCCGTGCGGGTTCAGGCTACCGCACCCGAAGCAGTAATTTCCGACGAAGGCATCCTGAAAAGCGCGCCGTTCCATCTCTCCCCTACCCCGGCGTGTGGCTTGCGGGCGGCGCGGTGACCGCGCGCAGGTGCTGCGCGGTGAGCCTGGCCGCCTCATGTGGATCGGGATACGGCATGATCTCGGCGGAGAGGAACCCACCGTACCCAATATCGCGAAGGACGCCGACCAGACGCCGGAGGTCGAGGTGGCCCAGGCCGGGAGCACGGCGGTTGCTGTCGGCCACGTGCACGTGCCACAGGCGCGGGCCTGCCCGGGTGAGCGCCCCTTCAAGAGTCGCCTCTTCGATGTTCATGTGGAACGTATCCGCCACAACGCCCAGGTGTGAAGCGCCGCAGGCATCGATGAGGTCGAGCGTCTCGCCGACGTTGACGAGAAAATCGGTCTCGTAGCGGTTGACCGGCTCAATGACAAGGCGAACGCCGGCGTCATTCGCAGCATCCAGCACCGGGCGCAACCCCTCAAGGAACCTCGCGGTCGTGGCCGCTCTGCCGCCCTCAAGCCGGCCGCGGATCAGGCCGATGATCACCAGGGCGCGCAGGCGCGCCGCCAGGCGCAGGTGGCCAAGTAGCCGCTCGCTTGCCGCGCGTCGCACCGTGCCCACCGCGCTGGACAGCGACAGCCCATCGCGCAGGTAGGCCTGACCGGTGCCGATCGCAGGGACAATTAGGCCGGCCTGCCGGACAACCGCCTCAACCCGACCCACGTCGAGTGCGGCGGGATCGCGGATCGCGAGCTCGATGCCATCGAACCCCAGCGCCGCCAGGCGTGTGGACGCGTCCTCCCAGCCGCCGCGAATCGCCACGGCGTCGAACGCCGTCTGTTCGACGGAGACGACAAAGCTGAGCTTCATGAATCGCCCGATCTGCGCTTCTGTTTACTTCGCGGTTGGGCGCCTCTTAGCGCCTTCAGCGCTGTTGCTGCGAGAATGGGTGCCAGCTGATGCGCCAGCTCCAGTGTGCCCTGCACCTCTTCTTCCGACACGGCGTAGACTGTGCCGTAGGTCACCTGATGTTCTTCAGCAGTCGCCCGATATCTCGGCGCCGCATGGCAACCCGCTGCAGCTTTGACCTAAGCTCTGCGAAGAGATCGCTCATTGCCCACCAGAAGAATCCTGTGCGACCGCAAGAGCTCGTCTATGAAAGCCTCGCCCGCCTTACGCCGTTGGCGCCACTCCTCAGGCCCCATCAAGACGAGGTTGATCTCGCGCCCCAGGCGCCTCTCAGCTTCGCGCAGCGCGGCCGCTAGTTTCGTCTGGTCGGGCTTGCCGAGCACAAACAGGTCGATGTCGGACGTCGGGCGCTCGTCACCTTTGGCGACAGAGCCGAAGATGAACGCCGTCTCAACGCCGGAGGCCTCCTGTATCGCCTCGCGCAAGATGTCCCCTAGCCCAGCGGTCTTGTAGACCAATTGCTTGAGCTCTGGGAAGAGCGGGTGCCGACCATTGATGCGGTAGTATCGCTCCCGTCCTTCGCGCCGTGCAGTAAGTATGCCCAGCCGTTCCAACCGGCGCAGTTCGTACCGCAACGTCGATTCTGCCAACTCGGTCATCGTCGTCAGACGCTGCGCGTAAAACTCCTGGTTGGGGTGAGTCACGAAAATCGTGAGAAGCCGCGCACGGCTCTTTGATCCGACCAACCCTTGCAGTACGGGAAGCCCCGCGTTTTGCACTTGGGGGGACCGACTTGGAGACACTGATCCCATATCCTCCAGATCCCGCGATAATTTCGCGGCAATCCTCGAAATTATAACGGATTCTTAGATCCGGCTACAATACCGCGGAAATCCTCGAAATTCTAGCGGGATAGGCGCGCAATTGAACCGCGGCGTTGCTACGGCGGGTACGCCAGAGTGTAGATGCTCTTGCCGCCCTTCGCCGGTCCTTTGAGCACGGGCTCGAGTTCATCCTTCTCGCGCTCCGTCACGTACTCCATCGGGGGCAGGACGCCCGGCGGAAATGTCTTGAGGATATCCGTGACGAGCTTTTCCAGGTAGTCCAGCAACGCTTCGACGCCGGGGAGGGCCTTCTGTGCCTCAGCCAGCGTTGGCTTTCCGACAACGCCTTCGATATACGCCTTAACCTCGATAGGCCCGGCCCCGACGTGGCCGTACCAGTTGATGGGCCGGCGCAGCAGGTTGCCGGCGCGGTCGATGTGGCCTTCGGGGAGGAAGCCGAACGGATTGTTGTCGACTGCCCACTCCTGCTTCATCAACTCGGGAAACAACGCCAGGCACCAGGAGGTTTCGGCCTCATCCGCGTGGATGAATGGCGTCTCGTACGGGCCGCCCTGGGCCTTCAACTTGAAGTGGTCGGGCACGGCGTGGTACCAGTTGAGGTTCACGATCAACGCGGGCACGCGATAGCGTTTGCCGAACTGGTGAATGGCGACAGGAATGACAAATTCCTGGCCGTGACCGTTCAAGAGAATCTGCTTGCGAAACCCCATATTCCAGAAGCCGGCGATCATCGCGCGCAGAAATCCACAAAAGACATCCTCAGGAATCACTACGGTGCCGGGCATGCCGAGATGGTGGTACGGGTGCGAGCCGAACCACAGCGGCTCCGAGATCGTGCAGCCCGTGCGCTCGGCGACCGCCTCCGCCATCCGAGTGACCAGGAAGATATCCTCGCCGATCGGCGCGTTGGGGCCGTGGGCTTCGGTCGCGCCCAGCGGGACAATGAGGACATCGTTCCTGGCCAGGCGCTCTTCGATATCGCGCATCGTCATCGTCTGCAGATAGACCCCGGTGCGCTTCTCCATGTGGCCGCCTTTCGGCGGAAGCTGCCACTTGCTCATTCCTGACCCTCCTGATGGGGTGTGACGTGATCCGCGAGCACGTGCATGCGGTCCGGCGAGAGCGCCAGAAAAACATCGCCGGCGAACATCCGTTCGCCAGGGGCCGGTTGATCCACGATCCACTCCATTCCAAGTGCATCGACCCAGTACCGCGCCAGGCCACCGAGAAAGGCGCTGGTCTTGACCCGTCCACGCAGTTCGGGCCGGTCTCCATCGGGCGCCGTCTGAGCGCTCAGCGAGATCGTCTCGGGCCTGACGACGAGGGTCGCCGGGCCGATCACCGCGGCGCCGGGTACGGCGAGAGTCACATCGCCCAGGCGCACCTGGCCCGGTGCAAGGACCTCCACCGGCGCGAAATTCGCCAGCCCTACGAAGTCGGCCACGAAGCGGTCGGCGGGAGTGTAATAGATCTCGCGGGGGGCGCCCACCTGGACGATGCGCCCGTGGTTCATCACCGCGATGCGGTCGGAGATCGAGAGCGCTTCCTCCTGGTCGTGCGTGACGTAGATCGTGGTCTTACCCAGCGTCTGCTGGAGCGAGCGAATCTCGGTCCGCACCCGGACCCGCAGCTTGGCGTCGAGGTTGCTGAGCGGCTCGTCGAGCAGCAGCACCTCCGGCTCGACGACAAGCGCCCGTGCCAGGGCGACACGCTGCTGCTGGCCGCCGGAAAGCTGCATGGGGAACTTGTCTTCCTGCCCCGACAGGCCCACCAGTTCGACAACGGCATGAATCCGCCGGCGGGCGTCGGCGGCCGGCACGCCACGCATGCGCAGCCCGTAGCCGACGTTCTCGCGGACCGTCATGTGCGGGAAGAGCGCGTACTCCTGAAAGACCATCGCGGTATTGCGGCGGTGGGCCGGGATGGTCGTGACGGGAACATCGCGGACGAAGATCTCGCCGTCATCGGGATGGTAGAATCCCGCGATCATTCGCAGGGTCGTCGTCTTCCCGCATCCGGAGGGGCCGAGGAGGGTAACGAAAGCCCCCTCCGGCACGTCCAGTGAGACATTGTCAACCGCCAGCGTGGCGCCCAGACGTTTGGAAACGTTCTCGAGCCTGACGTGAGGTTCAGCGTTGGGTCGAGTCATGCCGCCACGTGGGGTTCTGGGGGTCCGCGACCGTTCCCTCCGAGACTAGCCCCGTGAGGATTTCCAGCGTCACCCCCTCGAGGGAGGTGACGACGAGATCGGCCCGGTCAAGATCGTGATGCCGGGTGAACACGTTAGGCACGGCAATACACCTCAGGCCTGCCGCCTTGGCGGCGGCGACACCGGGGTGTGAATCTTCGAGGGCCACGCACCGGTGTGCCTCAACCCCAAGGCGAGAAACCGCGGCGAGGAAGATGTCGGGAGCGGGTTTTGCGCGGGTTACGTCGTCGCGCGTGATGATGGCGTCGAACGCGTCGCGGAGCTCCAGGCGTTCAACGATCTCGAACACGTAAGCACCGTCGGAGTTTGACGCCAGCCCCCGCAAGACGCCCGCCAGTCTCAGTTGATCGATCAGGTTCCTGACGCCCGGGGCCGGCGTCAGGTAATCCTTAAGGAGAGAAGCGTGACGCCGGCGGCGCGACTCGCCCTCGGCAGCGACGTCGACGTTTCGTTTGCGCAGCGGCGCATAGAGATCAATGTCACGCCGTCCCACCACGGCCGCCCAGTCTCGGACCGTCAGGTCCAGCCCGTGGCGAGCGTAGACCTCTTTCCAGCTCAAATAGTCAGGTGTCTCGGAATCGAGGATGAGGCCGTCGAGGTCGAAGATGACCGCCTGCAGACCTCCGGCATGCTGCTCGGTCATGTGCGCCAGGTGAGACCACGGAAGACTCGTGTCAACGCGTCAGCGGGGCCGTCTATCTGCGGGAACGGACGCGGGCACGGTACGACGTACGGCGTTCACGCACCATAGCGCGCTCTTCGGCGCCAAGCCTCCAGAGACCGCTCAAGGGCAGCGCATACATTCCCGAACCGAAAGGGACAACCTCACGTCCGAGGTAAAGCGTGATTCCACGGATAAACCTCTTGCCGGCGGCCTCTGCCAAGGCACGGAGGCCTCGGAAGTCATGGGCTGTGACGGACGATGCGGCCTTGACTTCAATGCCAACTACGCGTCCGGATCCATCTTCCAGCACGATATCAACCTCAGACTCGCCTTTGCCCGTCCTGAAGTGAAGCATCTGCGGTCGGACACGGGACCAGCCGTTCTGCTTGCTGAGCTCTCCAATCACAAATGTCTCAAGCAGTGCTCCCCACATCTCTGGAGCCTCAAGAAGTCCCCTGCCGTCGACACCGACGAGGTGCGCGGCAAGGCCCGTGTCCGTGACACTAAGCTTTGGCGCGCGCGCCAGACGCCTCCGGATGTTGGCACCCCATGCTGGCACGAGGAGGAGGAGGAACATGGTCTGCAACAGGGTCAGGTAGCGCGTTAAGGTGGAGTGTGGGATGCCCAAAGTCCGGGAGAGATCCGCCACGTTCAGGGTGGTCGCAGTTCGCGCTGCGAGTACGCTGAGGACGCGTGGAAGTTCGTGCAGCCGCTCGATGCGCTGAATGATGTCTCGGACATCTCGCTGGAGAATCGCAGACACATGCGACTCGAACCAGTCGCGCCGACGTGCTGGCGCCCTGGCCAATGCCTCAGGGAAGCCTCCGGCCAGCAGCCGCTCAATCAGTTCATCGCGCCCCACAGGGCTCCGAAGGGCGGGCAAACGATCAGCCTCGAAGACAACGTCGATGAACCGTTCCTCGATGCCCTCAATCTCACCCTGCGAGAGGGGCCAGAGTGTGAAGACGGCCATGCGACCGGCCAGGGAGTCAGCGAGGCGCGGCAACCACAACACATTGGCAGACCCTGTAAGAAGGAACCGGCCGGGTCGGCGGTCGCGATCCACAGCAAGCTTGATTGCCAGCGCTAGCTCAGGCACCCGCTGGACCTCATCGATGACCAGTGGTCCTTTGAATTCATCAACAAAACCCTGTGGGTCCCGCTGCGCCGCGGATAGCATGCCCCCGGCGTCGAGCGTGACATACTGGGCGGGGTGAGCGTGCGCCGCGATCTCCTGAGCAAGCGTCGTCTTGCCCGTCTGGCGTGCCCCGTGGAGCAGCACAACAGGGGTATCGCCGAGGGCTTGCAGGACCCGTGGCGTGATATTGCGACCGTACATGGAACCTATCATACGAGGTGGGTGGGGAAATTTCAACTATTAGACGGTCTAAAATTCCCCAATAGACGGTGAATTTGTAAGGCTGAATGTCCAGAATTCACGCCATGGGCATCGAACGAATCGTCCGGCCGACGGCCGCGCCGGCCAGGGCCACCGAGACGAACGTGATCAGCAGCAGCATCGTGGTCAGCGCCGCCGCGGCGCCCCAGATGTTGTTGCCGATCATGTTGAGAATCGCGAACGTGGCGACGACGTGCCCGGGGGTGACCAGGAACACGACAATGCTGACGTTCGTGATGGCCCGGATGAACGACACCGTGAAGGCGCCAACGAACGCCCGCCGGAGCAGCGGCAGGTAGATGTCCACCAGGACGCGCAGGCCGCTCGCGCCGAGGTTCGTCGCGGCCTCCTCGATCGCCCGCTCGATCTGTTTCAGCGTGGCCACGGCCGCCTGGTAGCCCATCGGCAGGTGCCAGAAGGCCAGGGCGATCGCGAGGATCCAGATCGTCCCGACGAGCTCCAGCGGTGGACGGTTGAAGGCCAGCACGAACCCGACGCCGACGAACACGCCGGGCAGCGCGCCCGGCAGCACGGCCAGAAAATCGAGCACCTGACGAAGCGGCAGGCTGCGCGACGTCAGGAACGCGATGACCACGGCGACGACGCCGGTGATCACCCCGGCCAGCGCGGCGACCTGCACGCTCGTCCACAGCGTGGCCAGCCGGTCACTCGCCAGCAGCCAGTGCGAGGCCGTCAGCGACCAGTCGCGCCCCCACGACGCCGTGAACGCGCCCGCGATCACCCCCACGTAGACGAGAAGGATCAGGACGCTCATCAGCGCGCAGAACCCAAAGGCCCCCCACTTGAGCGCCGGGTGTGTCGGCGGCCGTTCGATGCGCGACCCTCGTCCCGTCACGGTCACATACGCGCGGCGGCTCACCCAGTAGCGCTCGAGCATGAACAGGAACGTCGTGGGCAGGATGAGCATGGCCACGACCAGGGCCGCGCCCTTGAGGTCCGCGAGCCCCTCCATCCGATACCACGCCTCGGTCGCCAGCAGCGGAAAACCGCCGGCGATCACCACGGCGTTGCCGAAGTCTGCCAGGACCGAGATCGCCACGACCAGCATCGCGCCCGCAATGCCGGGGCGGGCCAGCGCGAACGACACCGTACGCGCCACGGTCCACTCGTCCGCGCCCAGGTTGCGGGCCGCATGCTCCAGGCTCGGGTTCACGGCTTCCAGGACGCCGCTAATGATGAGCATCGCCAGGGGAAAGAACGCCACGGTCTGGACCAGCCACAGCCCGTGCCAGCCAAAAATATTGGCATCGAGTCCCAGCAGCGTTTTCGTGATGAGGCCCTGACGACCGAACATCAGGATGTAGGCGAACGCCACCATGAACGGGGGCGCAAACAGCGGCAGCACGGCGATGCTCCGGAACACCCGGCGCGCCGGGACATCCGGCCGGGTGATCGCGAAGGCGAAGACCAGCCCCGAGGCTGTGGCGGTCAGGGTAGAGATGACCATCATGACCAGGCTGTTGCGCGCTGCGAGGAGCCAGCGCGTGCTCGCGGGAATGGCCAGATAGTCGGCCAGGGTGGGATAGATGAGTACTCGGATCGTCGGGTAGAGGACAAACACGCCGAGCGTGACCGCGGCTGCTACGTAGGCGACGAGAACTCCTGGATCGACGCCGCGCGCCCGTACGTCGCCCCATCGGATGACGGCCACAGGCTACTACCGTGGAACGAGTGCCAGATGCAGGGAGCGGCCCGGCTTCACGAGGAAGTCCGGGCCGCTACGTTCAGAATCGCCCGCGCCGTCCTAGCGGCGGATCTCACGGGTCCAGCGCTCGCGCACCCGCGTCTGGTTGTCGATCGCCCACGCGCGGTCGTACTTGACGAACTTCAGCGCCTCGAACGGCGTCGCACCCATCGGCACGGGAACATCCGCCCGCACAGGGTAGCGGAACCCGAACTTACCGTTGATGTCCTGCGGCGTCTTGCTCATCAGAAAGTCAACGTAGGCGCGGGCACCGTCGGGGTTCGGGGCGCCTTTGAGGATCGAGACCGCGCCGATCTCGAAAGCCGTGTCGGGCGGCACGATCGTCTCGAGCGGCTGCTGCGCCGCCAGCCGGGCGCCGATGCCTTCGTGCGCCCACATCATGCCCACGACACCCTCGCCCCGCGCGAGCAACGTGATCGTCCCCGGCGCGGTCGGCGTGTACTGCGACGCGTTCGCATTGAGTGAGCGCAGATAGGCCCACGCCCGATCCTCGGTCAGCCGGAAGATCTGCGCCGCGACAAAGATATAGCCGCCGCCGGTCGTGATCGGGCTCGGCATGACGAAGTGCCCGCGGAACTCGGGCTTGAGCAGATCATCCCAGTTCGCCGGCTTGGCGATGCGTCGCGGCGCCATCTCGCGGTCCCACCGGTCGGTGTTGATGATGATCCCAAGCGCGCCCAGGTACCAGCCGTGCCAGAACCCGTCGGGGTCCAGGTAGGCGGGGTTGATGCGCGCTTCTGCCGCCGCGGGTGATCTGTACGCCAGCAGCAGGCCTTCGCGCGCGAGCGGCGCGTGAAAGTCCGCTGAGCCGCCGACGAAGATGTCCGCACGCGGGCGGTCCTTCTCGGCGCGAATCCGGGCCGCGAGCGTCCCGGCCGCCGCGACGCTGAGCGCCTCAACCTGGATGCCGGTGCGCCTGGTGAACTCCCTGTGCACCAGTGTCGTCTCAAGATCCGGCAGGGCCGAATACACGACGATCCTCGCCGGCTGCGCCTGCGTGACAGTGGTCCCCGTCAGGACCAGCGCCAGCAGCACGATCCCGATCACCAGTCGCCTCATACCGCTTCCTCCTCACGCGGAAACTCGTTCGCCATCGGTCGTTCTCGTTCGCTGACTTCCTCCACCTCCCTTCACAGACGTCGTGATGAATCGGCCTCCGCCGACGCGTCACGCGCCGGCGTCAGGATGAACCGTTCGATCACATCCCGCAGCCCATCATCCTCGTTGCTCGGCGCGACAAATGCGGCCCGCGTGCGCAGCCCTTCGGGGGCGTTCGCCATTGCCACGCCAAGGCCAGCATACCGGATCATCGCCAGGTCATTGAGATTGTCGCCGACGGCGATGACCTCCTCCGGGGCGATGCTCAACCGCCGGGCCATGGCCTGTAGCGCCGTCCCCTTGTTGACCCCGGGCGGCAGGATCTCCAGGTAGTCATCTTGAGAGAAGACATGATTGACCTGGTACGGCAGCCGGTCGATCTGCTCGGCGACGGCCGCCAGCGGCGCGCGATCGCCGATGATCAGGATTTTCATCGCATCGCCCGCAAGCCAGTCGGCCAGGTCGCCCACGGCCTCGGTGAGGATGCTGTCTTTGCTCTCATAGAGTGCCGTCGTCTCATTCATCACCGGGACATACACGCGGTCATCAACGTACAGGTGCGGCTGCACGGCGGGATGGTCCCGGACGATCCGCAGCACGTCCCTGGCTTGCTGCCGGGGGAGCGGTGTGTGGACCCAGGATTCATCACGGACGAAGTCGTAGACGATCGCGCCGTTGCACACGATGACTGGGGGATTCGCCCCCACGCCCTCAACGAACTGTCGGGCGGAGGGCCAGATGCGACCGGTGGCCAGACAGACCCGCACGCCGCGCGCCTGCGCGGCCGCGACCGCCTCGCGCACCGGCGGTGTGATCTCGCGCCGTCCATTGACCAGTGTGCCGTCGATGTCGGCAACGAGGAGGCGGTAGGTCACGATCCCATCTCACTCGCGATCTCCACGAGGACGCCATCGAGGTCGCGGACATATGCGACAATCTGGCCCCATGTCGCCCTGGTCTCTATCTCGGCGTACTGGCCGCTTTCGTGGACGAACCGCCGCGCGAGACCAAACGCGGCTTCATAGAACGAGACCACCTTCGCAACGTCCTTCACGTAGAGGATGACGTACCCCAGTTTCATCGCGGCGTCCATTTCAGGTTCCCAAGTTCGACCCCGGGCGAGCCTCCCCTACGCTCAGAGGGAACTGAGTGCTCTCCTGGAGACCGTAGAAGTTTCGGCTGTCTTGTTCTGACGGTGATAATCGTTATAACCTTTCCCCCTGAATTGTGTACGAAAAGGCCGATGAGACAGGCAGGATGATCCGGACGCTTCGGGTGATCACCGTCATCGGCAACAGCATCGGGGTGACCCTGCCGCGCCATTTGCTGAGGACCCGCGGTCTTCGCCGAGGAACGCTCGTCGAGGTGCTACCGGCCAGTGCCGGCCTACTCGTCCGGCCAGCCCGGATCGTGTCGGCTGATCGTCGGCAGTTCGACAAACGAGCAGTGCTGGATGAACTGAAGACAGGACTGACCCACATTTACGGCGTCCGGCTCAGGGGTGTCTATCTCTACGGCTCAGCCGCGCGCGACGTGCGACAATTCGCGCTTGACATCCGCGTACTCGTGGCGCTGGACAGCGTCCGAGATTACGGCGTTGAGATCCAACGAACGGGAGGTCTGATCTCGCGGCTCTCGCTGCAGCACGTGGTGAGCATCAGCCGCATCTTCGCGTCGGCACGTGATTGGCAGAAACGTCGGCGCGACGAGATCGTGCCATTGTGAAACGAGAGGCAGGCGCGCTGCTTGAGAAGGCATCTCGATCCGTCATCGCGGGCAAAGTCCTCCTACGCAGAGGCGATACGGACTTTGCCGCGGGTCGCGCGTATTACGCCATGTTCTATACGGCGAGCGCGCTATTGGTCGAACGAGGTTACAGGGCTAGGGGCCATGGAACGATCCAGCGCGCGTTTGGGAAATACTTCGTCAGGACGGGGGAATTCGATCCCTCGTTCCACCAGGGGTTGTTGGATGCCCACGACACACGACTTGCGGGCGACTTCAACGCCAACCTGCGCCTAGCCGCTGACGATGTGAGGGGCGCGATCCAGCAGGCACAGAAGTTCGTACTCGCAGCGCGCCAGTACCTGGCACGCGCGGCCCCACGCCGTCCCGCTTCATCCCGGCCCCGGCCGTCATGATGGGATATTCAAGGGCAGCGTGACCGGGTGCTCCGTCCGCACGGCGTGGTACGTGGCCTCGACGAGTTCGGTCGCCCGGTACCCGTCCTCCGCATCCACCGCGGGAGGCCGTTCACCCCGCGCGGCATCGATGAAGAGGCGGTCTTCTTCGACGTACCCCCATTTCTGCTCGAAGGGCATGTGGAAACAGTCGATCGCTTCGACCTGATCGCGCGTCCCAGGGGAAAACCAGGCGCGCTCGAGCTCCTCGGTCACCACGGTGCTGTGCGTCCCGTAAATCTCTACACGCTCGTACGGAAAGAGCCACGACGTATGCGCGACGCTTGTCACCGACGCCACCACGCCGCTTGCAAACGTGAAGAGCATGACGAAGCCGTCTGGCTCCTGATAGACGCTCTGGCGGGCCTGGCCGCTCACCGTCGCGACATCACCGAAGAGAAATCGTCCCATATCGAACAGATGCACGGGTGTCTCGTACAGATACCCGCCGGTGACCGTTGGGTCGCCGGTCCACGGCGGCTGCTGTAACTCGCCGCGGTTGTGCTTCATCTGGGCCAGGCGTGGGACGAGCCGGCTGTCCCTGATGCGCTCCCTGGCAAAGCGGTACACATTGGCAAAGCGCCGGTTGAAGCCGACCTGGTAGACACCGCGGGCGCGTGTTGCAGCGTGACGGATTGTCCGCGCGCCGTCGAGGGACGTGGCCATCGGTTTCTCAGAGAAGACATGCAGCCCCGCGGCGAGGGCCTCGGTCACGGGCTCGACATGCTGGGCGTTGGGAGTGCAGACGTAGACTGCCTGCGCGCCCGCGTCAATGAGCGCGGGGAGCGCATCGAGCGCCCGCGTGCCCACCTCGGCCGCCAGGCGCGATGCGGCCGCGGGAATCATGTCGGCGATGCCGACCAGCTCGACGCGTGGGTCACGCTTCAGGTTGAGGGCGTGAATCCTTCCGATGAACCCCGCGCCCAGCACACCGACCTTTACGCTCACGCAACCACCCGCCGCATCCCTTCCAGCCCGCGCCGCGCCAGCACCACCGGATCCCATGCCCAGTATTCCGGCCGGAACAATTCGAGCGAGTACGCGCCCGTATAGCCGGCCGCCTGCAGCCGCGCAACCAGCCCCCGCAGGGGGATGATGCCCTCACCGGGCAGCAGTCGCTGCGCATCGGTCAGACCGGCCGGCTCGCCCGCAGGCGCGTCGTCGAGGTGAACGATGAAGACCCGGGACGGATCAATGCCGTCCAGATCCTCGGGCTGGGATCCCCCGATGTAGAAGTGAAACGCGTCGATCACCAGTCCCACCCGCGGATCCCCCACGTCATCGACGATGCCGCGCGCGGCGCGCAAGGTGCTGACCGAGCACGACGGGGATCCCAGGAACTCAAAGCCAAGGCGCACGCCGAACTCCGCCGCCCCGGCGATCAACGCGCGCAGCGCGGCCGCGGAGCGTCGGCGCACCTCCGTCTCGGCGGGATGCGTGCCCGACCGAAAGACGCTCGGGACCGCCACCACGTAAGGGCAGTCCAAGGCCCGCGCCCACTCGCACAGCGTTCGGTGACGAGCCAAAACCTCTTCGAAACCCGCACGATCGCGCAATGTGGAGTCTTCGAGGGCGTTCACACTCAGCGCGGCCACGCCCTCCTGGCGCATGAGCGCGCGCAGCGAGCCCAGGCTGCCCCCGGAAGAGAGATGGCGGGCGATCTTGGTATCTCGCAGCTCTACGCACTGATAGCCGGCTTGCGCGGCGGCCCGGATGTCGGTGGTCACGTCGATGTGCTCTCCGGTGGTGGCACCGTTGAGTCCAAACTGCGCCACCTACGAACGCACCATGATCTTGCCATCTTCACGGCGGGTAGCCTTCTGTACGGCCTCGACGCCGCGATCGAGCGGAAACCGGCTGGTGATGATCGGCGTCAGGTCGATGCGGCCGGCGGCCATCAAGCGGATCACAGAGGGAAAGTTTCCGTATCCGGAATGGCCCTGCGCGCCGTAGACCTGCGCCGCGTGTGTCTGGAGATGCTCAAGATACATCGGCACGCGTTCGGCCGCGCGACCGATCATCACGATCTTGCCGCCGACGGCAAGGGTTTCCTCCATTTCAGGGATCGTTCGTGGCGGCGCGCCCGCTGCCTCGATGTGCATGTCGGCGCCCTCGCCCTTGGTCGCCTCCAGGACGACGTCGCGCGGGCGAGTGCCCTGCCGCTCGAGGTCGCGGGGACTGTAGACGAGGTCAGCGCCGACCTTGCGCGCCAACTCCTGGCGAAGGGGCGAGACCTCGAACGCGATGACGCGGCCTGCCCCGGCCGCCCGCGCAAGCGCGATGGCCGCGAACCCTATCGGGCCCGTGCCAAACACCGTGACGTAGCCGCCGGGTTTGAAGCCCCCCGCGCGCGTGAACATCGCGTTGTACGACACGCTCGTCGGCTCGCACAGCGCCCCCGCCTCGTACGCGCGGTCTTTGCTGCCGTAGACTTCGGCGAGGTCGTTGATCTTCCAGCAATATTTGGCGCCGACGACGATCGACTCGGCCTGTGCGCCGTCGATCGTGAATCCGATCTCCTCGAGGCGCAGGCACTGGTTGGGATAGCCGTTCCGGCAGGGGATGCACTCACCGCACCAGATCATCTCTTCGACCGTCACCATGTCTCCGACGCGCAGGTCGCGGGCCTCGCGGCCGACCTCCACGATCTCGCCGGAAAACTCGTGCCCGATGACGACGGGAAACCTTGTCAGTCCCGGATAAAGCATGTAGCCGTCGCGGTCGGTCTCGTAGAAGTGGACGTCCGAGCCGCAGATCCCGCACGCGCGCGGCCGAATGCGCACCGACCCGGGCTGGAGCGGGGCGTCGGGCACGTCGGCGAGCCGAACCTTGGGGTGGCGCCACACGCTGCTCCCGGTCACCGCCTTCCGGGTCGTGCGCTCGACGTCGGTAGGCGTGTAGCCCTCCCGCGGCTCCCAGTCCGCCTCGACCAACAGTCCCTTCATCTCGTGATCCCTCCCGTGGTCTCTTACGTTTCCCAATTCGGCAGGGGAACCCTTCCGATTTCATAGAATCAACCTGGAACGATCTAGGGAGGCAGATTGTGAAAGAGCTTGTGGCGCGGCCAACCGACTACTACGTGCTCGATGATCTCCTCACCGACGACGAGCGCATGGTACGGGACACCGTGCGCCGCTTCATCGATCGCGAGGTGCTTCCGCACATCGGCGGATGGTGGCTGCGCGGCGAGTTCCCGCGGCACCTGATCTCCGCTCTGGGCAGCCTTGGTGTCCTCGGCGCCAATTTGCCTGCCGAGTACGGAGCGGCGGGCGTCAATAACATCACCTACGGATTGATCCTCCAGGAGCTTGAGCGCGGAGACTCAGGGGTCCGTTCGTTCGCCTCGGTGCAGGGCGCGCTCGTCATGTATCCTATTCACCGGTTCGGCAGCGAAGCCCAACGCCGGCGGTGGCTACCGGCACTCGCGCGTGGGCAGGCCATAGGGTGCTTTGGGTTGACCGAACACACGGCGGGCTCCGACCCCGCCGCGATGCAGACGCGGGCCAGGCGCCGCGGCGGCGGGTGGGAGCTCTCGGGTACGAAGATGTGGATCACCAATGGCTCGATGGCCGACGTCGCGCTGATCTGGGCCAAAGACGATGAGGAGGAGATCCGCGGCTTCTTGGTGGAGCGCGGCACCCCCGGCTTCGCGGCTCACGAAGTGAAGACCAAAGCCAGCATGCGCGCCTCGGACACCTCCGAGCTCGTCCTCGACGGTGTGAAGGTCACAGACGAGGCTCTGCTGCCGGAGGCGAAGGGATTGAGCGGGCCACTCGCCTGCCTCACGCAGGCTCGCTACGGCATCTCGTGGAGCGTCGTGGGCGCGGCGATCGCCTGTTTCGAGGAGGCGCTCGCCTATGCGCGGGATCGCATCGCCTTTGGCCGGCCGATTGCGGCGACGCAGATCATCCAGGCGCGATTGGTCGACATGCTCACCGAGATCACCAAGGCGCAACTGCTTGCCTATCGCCTGGGCCAGCTCAAGGATCAGGGCAAAATGCGCTACACCCAGGTGTCCCTGGCGAAGCGCAACAATGTTCGTGCGGCCCTCGAGGTTGCCCGCGCCGCCCGTTCAATCCTGGGCGCCGCGGGCATCACCCTCGAGTTTCACGCCATGCGCCACGCTGCGAACCTCGAGACCGTCGACACGTATGAAGGCACGTACGACATTCACACGTTGATCCTCGGCCGAGACATCACGGGCTTCAACGCGTTCGGCGCCTAGCGGCAACCCAGCGCCAGGGGAATCAGAGCGCCTACCAGACAAGTGGGTGCCCTCTGTCCGACTGCGTCCGAGATGGCAGCGCCTGGCCGGCGTCGGGCGCGCAGTCGCGTCCCGTAAAGGTCCCAAAGCCCACCACCGCATTGACCTCGGTGCGGCCGGTCGACGTCCCCAGCGCGGCAAACGAGACCGTGAACGTCAGCCTGGAGCTGTCCTGACTGACGCTGGCCGCGCCGGTGACCGCAAGCGTGGCGTCTCGCACAGGGTACGTTCCGTCGAGGTTCCTGGAGGTCAGGTCGATGAAACGATCGAGCCCCTGTGCGCCGCCGCAGGGCGAGACAAAGAGGATCCCTGTCGCACGGTTGAGGTCGGTGTTGAAGCCCACGCCGCCGCTGAACTGTGTCCCTGTTGGTATCGCGCCCGCCGGCGGGAGAGCGGGATCAGGGTTGACCCAAAGGCGCACCTGAAGCTCCGAACTCCCGCGGACCGTCCGGACCTCGATCACATCGTAGGTTGGCGCTGCACCGGCATCACCGGCCGGGTCGGCGTGAACGCTCGTTCCTGGGTCCTGCGGGTTTGGCGACGGGCCGCCGATCAACTGGCCGCACGCCGTCGTGGCCAGCACGATTGCTGCGAGAACCGCGGTCATTCTGATCGCCACGGTGTCATCCCCTCCTGCCTGAAATGGTGCGGCGGTTTTCCTCCTGTACTACGTGAGGGGATGGGGAGAAGTTCGCCGCGCGAAAAAGCAGAGAAACGGCGGGTCAGACCGCCGTCTCTCTGGGGGCAAGCGCAGGGCGGTTACTTGCCCTTCTTCTTGGCCTTCTTAGCCTTTTTCGCCACCGTTCCCCGCCTCCTTCCTCCTGGAAAGATGGACGGCCTACCTGCCGTCGGAGTTTTTGTTCGCCACAATATATAGCATATCCTTCTCGCAGACACACAACTTGTAGCATCCAACGAACCGATGTCTTTGACACGAGAGCAGGGGCATAACACTTTTCAGGAGAATCCCCCCGCCATGTCGTCGCCCGCCGGGCCGTCACCCATTCGTCTCTCGCTCCTCCTCGTCGTGGCCACCCTGCTGGGGACGTCTGGGGGAGCGGCGCTGGGGCAAACATCTGCCTCGGACATCGGAGGGCACTGGGCCGAAGCACGGATCAACGATCTGCTCGGGCGAGCCGTTATTGGCCTGGGCGCAGAGCGATCTTTTCGTCCGAACGAGCCGATTTCGCGCGCGGAGTTCGTGAGGTGGCTTGTCGCTGCGCGCGGCCTGCCGGCCGCCCGTCCCGGTGCACCGGCGTTTGTCGATCTTTCGGCGGCCCACGAGCACGCGACGGCCATAGACACGGCCGTGACCTTCGGCATCGTACCCGGCGGAGGGACGTTCCGTCCCGCCGCGCCGATCGCGCGCGGCGATGCGTTGGTGTTTCTTATGCGCGCGCTCGGCTACACGTTCGAAGCCGCGTACATGACCAACGCGCCGCTGTCCTTTTTGGACGCCGATGGCCTCCCGCCAACCGTACGGGGCGCCGCGGCGATCGCGGCCCTCTCGTCACCCCCGATGCTGCGCGAACCGTCCACCGACCGGCTGCGCGCCGACGATCCGATGACACGCGCCGAAGCAGCCAGCCTGATCTGGGCATACCTGCAGGGAATCGAGCGGGGCATCGCGCTCCGATTCGCCACGACGCTTGGGCCAGGCGTGACGCTCATTCTGGAGAAGCGCGGCGCGCTCAAGATCCTGCCGGTCTGGCGGGTCCAGGTGGGCGTGTTCCAGGAGGAAGAGCGGGCGCGGCGTCTCGCGGACGCGATGCGCGCGCGCGGCCAGCCGGTCTTCGTCGAGCCCATCGATGATGGGTTCCGGGTGCGCGTCGGCAACTTCACTACGCAAGAGGACGCCATCGCGTTTCAGCAGCGTCTGGCGGGCGAGGGTCTGACGACGTTTATGATCCTCACCGTCCGTGACTACGAAGGGCTGCAGGGACCGTTCTGGATGGGGATGATGGTGATCGAACCGCACGCCGGTGTCCGCCTGCGGCCGGTCCTGGCCCGCGACGCCATCGGGCGCGGGCGGACAAGCGAGGCGGCACGGCGCGCCGGGGCGCTTGCGGCGATCAACGGTGGCTTCTTCTCAGCGGTCGGTGACCCCCTCGGCTGCCTCGTCGTCGACGGTGAAGTCTTGAGCGAGCCGGTACCCGGGCGAACATGTGCCGGCATCACCGAGGATGGGGACCTCCTTTTCGACCTGCCGCGGTTCGATGCCGGGGTCACCAGCGAAGCCGGGACGGTCGCGATCCAGGGCATCAACCGGGAACGTGGAGCCGACGAGACGATCATCTACCGACCCGCATACGGTCTCTCCACGCGTACCAACACGTGGGGCGCGGAGGTCAGCATCGCGGGAGACACGGTGCAGCAGGTCACCGACGGACAAGGCAACAGCCCGATTCTTCCCGGTGGATTTGTCGTCTCCGGACACGGGCGGAGCCGCAACGCGCTGCTGGCCGCGTTCAAGCAAGGCGACCGCGTGACGCTGTCGACGCGGCTGCTTCCGCCTTCCGGCGACCCGCGCTGGGAAGGCGTGCGCCACGTATTCGGCGGAGGGCCGAGACTGTTGGCCAACGGGGCTTACGTCGGCGGCGAGGGCTTTCGCCCATCATTCGTTGACCGCCGGCATCCCCGTACCGCCATCGGCCGGCTGCCTGACGGTCGGATCGTGCTCATTGTGGTCGGCGGCCGCCAACCGTATCACAGCCTGGGTATGACACTCCTCGAACTGGCCGGAACACTGCGCGCCATCGGCGTGACGGATGCGATGAACCTCGACGGCGGAGGATCGAGCACCCTGGTGGTGCGTGGGGTTGTCATCAATCTTCCATCAGATGAGGTCGGCGAGCGTCCCGTCAGCGACGTCTTGCTCGTGATGCCTCCGACCGGAACCCCCTGAAGCTGTTACAGGTTCTCGACATGCACCGGCTCAACTGGCTCGGCCAACTCGAAGCCAAAGACACGCGAGTAGAAATCGAGTTCAGCATCCAGGGACCGCTTGATGTTCTCGGCGCGGCGGAAGCCGTGCTGCTCGCCCTCGAACGGAACGTACGCAGTGGGAACGCCCTTCCGTTTCAAAGCGTCAAAGATCATCTCCGACTGATTGGGCGGGACGACTTTATCCTCAAGCCCCTGGAACAGGATGATGGGACAAGAAAGCTTGTCGAGATGGTGGATGGGCGAGCGCGCGATGTAGAGGTCCCGCCGCTGTGGGTAGGGCCCGATCAGGCTGTGCAGGTAGCGCGACTCGAACTTGTGCGTGTCGCGGACGAACACTTCCAGCTCGGACAGGCCGAAGTAGCTCGCCCCGGCCTTGAACACGTTCCGAAAGGCCAGGGCGGCCAGGGTCGTGTAGCCCCCGGCGCTCCCTCCCCTGATGATGAGCCTGTTCCTGTCCACATCACCGCGCCGGGCGAGGTACATCGCGGCGTTGACGCAATCGTCCACATCGACGACACCCCAATTCCCATTGAGCCTGCGCCTGTATACCGTCCCGTAGCCGGTACTGCCGCCGTAGTTGACGTCCACGACGGCAAAGCCCCGGCTCGTCCAGTACTGAATGCCGAGACGGAGTGTGGACGAGGTGGCCCCCGTTGGTCCCCCATGGCTCATGACGATCAGTGGCGGCTTCTCGCCGGGCGGACCGGTAGAGTCGCTGTTCTTCGGCGCATAGAAGAATGCGTGTGCCGTCAGGCCTCCCTCGGTAGGGAACTCGATGGGTTGGGCGATGGACAGATAGCCGATGTCCACATCGACCTCGACCGATCGGCGCAGCACCGTTGTCTGGCCGGTCGTGAGGTCATGCAGCCTGATCGCTTCCGGCTCCGTCGGGGAACCCTCGCCCAATACCATGAGCCGGGGCGACACCTGCATCCCAGACCATGTCAGCTCGGTGAACAGCGTCGGTATGCGCTCAAATCTTAGCGAATCTGCGTACAGGTTCGCGATATGCCACGTCCCCTTCTCGTTATATGCGCAGATGATGCGCTCGGCCGACGCGAACCCGTACGTGGACCCGCCGAACACCCACCCCGGCGTTGTGAACTCCGCCTCCATCTCGCAGAGCGCCTCGAGTTGCCCGTTGCGCCAGCGGTACAGGTTCCACCAGCCCGTGCGGTCCGAGACAAAATGCAGGATGCCGTCGGGCGACCACCGCGGTTCGCCGACCGACTCGTCTGGGCCGCCCGCGACGAGCTGCTTGCCTGTGATCGTGCTATCGGGCCCCAGTTCGCCGACCCACAGCTCGGTGCCGTCCCAGGGCATATTAGGATGATCCCACGCCAGCCACGCGAGACGCGAGCCATCGGGACTCAGCCGCGGTGATGAGACGAAATCGCTCTCCGTCACCAGGACCCGGGTTGCGCCGCCGTCGAGCTCGATGCTCACAATCGTGTTGAGGGCCTCCCGTGCCGGGACGGTGTGATCCTCGCGGACGCAGATCATGCGCCCTCGGCGGCCGTCGATAATCCCGTCAGCATACCGCATGTCTTCCGCGGGCGTGATCGGCTCCGGGTGATCGCCCGGGCGCTGACGATACAGCCGCTGATCGCTGTAGTTGGAGAAGTAGATCGTTCTGTCGGCGACGGCGAATGCTCCGCCGCCGTACTCGTGTACGCGGGTTCGCGCGTTAAATGGCTGCGGCGTCACATCGGCAGTGTGGCCGTCAGGGGTGCGACGCACAACGACGTTGCGGCCGCCTTCGGATGGCCGCTGCTCGACCCAGTAGATGTCGTCCCCGTCGAGGGCAATCTGCCCGAGCCCGATAGATTCCGCGGCGACGAGGTCCGATGTAATCGGCGACTTCCATGAGCCACAGGGGGCGACATGCCGTTTGGCCATCCGTTCCCTCCTCGCCGGCCTCTACGGTCCTGCGGGTGACGCCCGAGAGGCCCGTTAGTCCGATGACGAGAGATCGCTGGGAGTATCGATGTCTGCCGCATCGGCATCGGCGAGCGGAAGCGCCACGCCTTCCTTTGGATACGCCTCGATCACGCTGCGGGCGCCTCGGTCGCCTTCGAGCGTCAGTAACTCGAGGAAGAGCGCCCGATGAAAGTACGCGGGCGGGCCGACGGTTCCCGCGTACGCAGAGGCCACGATGCGCCGGCCATCGGTCGAGGCGGTGTCAATAAGTCGATCGATGACCCCGGCGGTGACGAACGGCTGGTCGCCCAGCAAGAGGACCAGGCCCTGCGCGTCGGACGAAACGGCCTCGACGCCGATCCGGATCGAGGACCCCATGCCCTCCTGCGGATCCGGATTCTGGACGATGCGCAACGGAAGGCCGTCGAGCAGAGGCCGGTAGACGCCGGCGTGGGCGCCGAGCACCATCACGACCTCGCCGCATCGTGAGGCCAGGGCCGCCTCGGCAACGCGCCGGATCATCGGCAGCCCGCCCACGGGCAGCGCCAGCTTCGGCCGTGCCATGCGCGTGCTGCTCCCGGCGGCGAGCACCACAGCGGAGATCATCGCGCCGGCGCTTGCCCCCGCGTGGCCAGTCATGGTTCTCGCGCCGGCGTGGGCTCCTGCGTGGGCGTGTGTATGGGTGCGCCGCGCGCGCGGAGGAACCCGCCTTCGCGACCGCGGGCGACGGCCATGATCTCGCCGAGCGCCGCGATGGCGATCTCGTCGGGCGTCTCGCTGCCGATGTCCAGGCCCACCGGCCCAAAGATCTGCTCTCGGCGCCGGGCGTCGATCCTGACGCCGTCGACTTCCAGCTCGCGTAGAATCTTTTCGGTGCGCGCCCGTGGCCCGAGCATGCCCAGATACGCGGCCGGCGTGGGGAGAAAGGCGCGCAGCAGATCACGGTCGTGGATGTAGTTGTGGGTCATGATCAGCACGTAGGTGTGCGCATCGGTCGGCACGGCGGACGCGGCGACCGGAAACTCCGTTCGGACAAACCCGGTGGCACCGGGAAAGCGCTCCCGATTCAAGAACGCTTCTCGACGATCCACTACCAGTACGCGCCAGCCCAATTGCGAAGCGTGACGCACGACCGGGATCGCGTCGTGCCCGGCGCCGCAGACGACCAGCCGCACCGGGGGATGCAGGACCTCTACAAAGAGGCGGAGCCGCCCGGTGGCCGTGCGCACCGAGTCCGTGCGCGAGCGAAGATCGGCCGACGCCTCCCTGGCCAGGCGTTCGACCTCTGCGTCGGCAGACCGGTCGCCGAGAGTGCCACGCTGGCCGCCCGGTCCGATCACGATGCGCCGTCCGGCCGGCGTCGATGCGTTCCCTTCAACCACCGTGGCGACAACAATCGCCTCATCGCTCTCCTGCGCGTCCTTCGCGCCACGCCACAGGGGGTCATCCGCGGCGATCGGCTCGACGAACACCTCGATCGCGCCGTTACAGCCGAGGCCGAGGCCCCAGACCGCGTCGTCGTCGGCGGTGAGGTCGTACATCACCAGGCGCGGCGTCTTGCTCGCCAGGACCTCCTCGGCGACGACCGCGACGTCGCCCTCGAGGCACCCCCCGCTGATATTGCCGGTTTGCTGACCCGACCGCGTGATCAGCAGACGCGCGCCCGGACGCCGGTATGTCGAGCCGCGGATGCCGATGATCGTGGCCAGGGCCGCCGGCTCGCCGCGCGCATCGGCGTTCGCCATTGCCGCCTGAATCTCGGCCAGTTCCTTCATGCGTGTCGCGCCAGATACCGCTCGAGCCGCCGCAGACTCTCCAGATTGTGTGCCGGCGCGAAGACATCCACATAAGGCAGCGAGACGCGCATCCCCTGGCAGATCGGCTCGTAGCCGGGGCTTGCCAGCAGGGGATTCAGCCAGATCACGCGGGCCGAACGGCGCTGCAGCTCGGCCATCGCCGCCTCCAGGATGTCGACTTCGCCGGTATCCCACCCGTCGCTGATGATGATGACCACCGTTCGGGCGTCAAGCACATTCGCGCCGTATTCCGCCAGGAATCGCTGAAGGCTGCGGCCGATCTTCGTGCCGCCAGACCAGTCGGGTACGCGCCGCGCGATCTCGTCGAGGGCGGCGCGCAGGTCTTCGTGCGCCAGCGACCCGGTGATGCGGCTCAACCCCGTGCTAAACACGAAGGTCTCCACACGGGCGACGGCGTGCTGGAGGGCGTAGACGAACTGAATGAGGAAGCGGCTGTAGAGGTCCATTGAGCCGCTGACGTCGCAGAGGAGGACCACGCGGGTCTTCTGCAGCTTGCGCTCCCGACGGAGAATCTCGAGGATCTCCCCGCCGCGTCGGAGGCTATGCCGCATCGTGCGCCGGAGATCCACCAGGTGGCCGCGCCTGGCGCTACGGGTGCGCCGGGAGAGCCGCGTGGCCACGCGTCGGGCGATCGCGATGACGACCGCGGTGATCTCGTTCAGCTCATCGGCGGTGAATGCGCTGAAGTCCTTGCGCGTCAGCGCCTCGATCGGGCTGTAGGCGGGGACCCGCTCGCCTTCGTCGCCGCCCTCTTCGTCCCCCTGCCACTCCAGGAGCACGCGATCGAGCGCGCGCTGCGGGTCGAGCGCCAGCGTCCCTTCTACACCGGGGGTGCCTGACTCGCGCTCGCGCTGCCGCGCGCCCCAGAACTCCCAGAACGCCGCGTCGAAAATGCGTTGGGCGTCGGCGCCCGAGGCCAGGACGGCGCGGAGCGCCAGGTAGGTCTCATGCCGGTCCGCCAGATCCACGGCCGCCAGCGCGCGCAGTGCGTCTGCGGCCTCTGGGGGACCGATGGGGAGACCCCGCCGGCGCAAGAGCCGGCAGAAGCCCACGACGTTGGCAACGATGCTGCCGTGCTGTGCGCGTTCTACCGTCGAGCCTGCAGGCGCTCGGCGGCCCGCGCCACGACCTCCTGGCTCCATGGCCGTCCTTCCCGCTCCAATGACGCGACCCCATCGAGGAGCTGATCCAGCCACTGCGTGCGGACCGCCGCGGCGTCGTCCTGATGCTTGAACAGCACGCCGAGCGTCTCCTCGAGGGCGTCGCGGTCGAGATGATCCCGATGCAGCGCCATGAGCGCGGCGCTCCAGTCAAGGGTCTCGGCGACCCCCGGCGTCTTCTCGAGCCGGAGCCGCCGAACCATCTGCATGAAGGCGCCGATCTGCTCGGCCAGGTGACCGTTAACCTCCGGGACCTTGCGGTGCACGATCTCCAGTTCTTTTTCGAAGGTCGGATAGTCGATCCAGAGATAGAGGCACCGCCGGCGCAGCGCGTCGCCGAGCTCGCGCGTGCGGTTGCTCGTCAGCACGACGTAGGGCGTCGTCTTGGCTGCAATTGTGCCGATCTCAGGGATTGAAACCTGGAAGTCCGAGAGCACTTCGAGCAGGAACGCCTCAAACTCAGTATCTCCCCGGTCGATTTCGTCGACAAGCAGCACCGGTGCGGTCTCGCGAGTAATCGCGTCAAGCAGCGGCCTCTTGAGCAAGAACGCCTCGCTGAAGATCTCGGCCTCGCGCTCGGCGACAGACTGCTTCCCGCCCTCGGACAGCCTGATGTGCAGTAACTGCTTTTGGTAGTTCCATTCGTAGAGCGCGGTGGTGGCGTCCAGACCCTCGTAGCACTGCAGCCGAATCAGCTCGGTCGACAGTGCGCGGGCCATCACCTTGGCCACCTCGGTCTTGCCGACACCCGCGGCCCCCTCGATCAGCAGCGGCTTGCGCAGGGCAATGGACAGATAGACGCTCGTCGCGATGGTCCGGTCGGCAACGTAGCCCTGACCCGCGAGTAGATTCTGAATGCGCGTGATTTCCGGGTGCATAGATCAAGGCTCCACTGATGGCGCTCTAAGTACGAAGGGATGGCTGAGCCATCCCCTCTGGTCACTGCCCTGCTCTATCTTACGCGTTGCAACAATCTAAGTCCACGGCGCTTAACCGGCGGCCGTTCCGACGAACCTGGCGGGATTTTGGTCGAAGACTTGTTTGCAGTGAGCGCAGCAGAAGTAGAAGTGCTTGCCTGATGTCTCGGAGTGGTACACGGCCGAAGCGATCTCCACCGACATCCCGCAGACTGGATCCCTGGCCTCGGCCTCTCCCGACGCGGCCGGAACCGCTTCTGCTGTGGTCCATCCATCCTTCTGCGTCCGCGACACCTGGATGATCTCCGCCAGGATGCTCACCGCGATCTCCTCGGGGTCGACCGCGCCGATATCGAGTCCTGCCGGAGCTTTCAGCCGGCGGAGGCGTTCCGCGGATACGCCTTGGGCCCGCAGAGTTTCCACGACCGCGTCCGCTCGCCTGCGGCTTGACACCAGACACACATAGCCGGCGTCGCTTCGGAGGGCCTGCTCCAGAACCTCTTCATCGGCGGTTCCATGGGTCGCCACAACGATGTAGGTTCGGGAAGTCGCGTGAAGGCGCGGGATTCTCGCGGCGCCGGCTTCGGAGAGCACGTGGGTGACCGCAAAGTTTACGGCCTCGCCGAGCTTTACCAGCGTGTCGACGACGGGCCCCCGGCCCACGAGGAGAAGCTGAAGCTTGGGCAAAACGGGCTCGATGTACACCTCAATGGTCCCCCCGCTGTGGCAGGTCATTGGGTATGCCAGCATGCCCTCGTGTCTTCCAGGACCGGTCCCGCCCTCGCCCACGAGGGCCACCAGCCGCGGCTGTCCATCACGCAGGGCTCTGAGCGCCTCTTTGACGACCACAGGCTCGGCGCAGCTTCCCCCGATCCATCCGAGCACCGTCCCGTCCGGACGAATCAGAGCCTTGGCTCCCGGCCTGGCCGACGTCGGCCGCTCGCAGCGAACCACGGTGGCAAGCGCAAATGGCTCGCCTTCCCGGGAGAGCGCGTGCGCCAGCCCTAAGAGCTCATCGGCCATGGAGCGTCCCCCTGGTCGTGCGCCTCACTCGGTGACGCCCTTGTCCCGAAGGAGCTTCCAGACCTTGGCGGGGGTGATCGGAATATCGAGGTGGCGCACACCCAGATGCCAGAGCGCGTCGACGACCGCGTTGGCGATCGCGGCCGGCGCGCCCACGGTGGCGGATTCTCCCACACCCTTTGCCCCCAGCGGATGGTGCGGCGAAGGCGTAATGGTCTTGTCCGTCTCCCACTTCGGGGTTTCGACCGCCGTCGGAAGCAGATAATCCATGAAGCTCCCGCCCCGGATGTTGCCGTTCTCGTCATACGAGATCTCTTCGAAGAGCGCCGGAGCCAGGCCCATCGTCAGTCCCCCGTGGATCTGTCCCTCCACGATCATGGGGTTGATGATGTTGCCGCAGTCGTCCACAGCCACGAAGCGGCGGACCTTGACTTCCCCGGTGCCCTTATCGACGTCTACAACGCAAATGTAGCTTCCAAAGGGATAGGTGAGGTTCGGCGGATCGTAGTACGAGACCGCTTCGAGCCCTGCCTCCATGCCCTGCGGGTGATTCGTGTAGGCCGCAAACGCGATGTCCTGGATCGTCTTCGCGCGGTTCGGCGCGCCCTTGACGGAGAACTTCCCCGGCTCCCACACCAGGTCGTCCTCGGCCGCCTCCAGGAGATGCGCGGCGATCTTCCGCGCCTTATCTCGGATCTTTCGCGCGGCCATGGCCCCGGCCGCACCGGCCACCGGGGTGGAGCGGCTGGCATACGTGCCGAGGCCGTAGGGCGCGGTGTCGGTGTCGCCCTCTTCCACCTGAATGTCGGCCGCCGGGATCCCCAACTCCTCGGCGATGATCTGGGCATACGTGGTCTCGTGCCCCTGTCCCTGGGATTTGGTGCCGAAGCGGGCGGTGGCCTTGCCGGTGGGATGGATCCGGATCTCGCAAGAGTCGAACATCTTGAGTCCAAGAATATCAAAATGCTTTGAAGGCCCCGCGCCGACGATCTCGGTGAAGCTCGAGATCCCGATGCCCATCAGCTCGCCGCGCTTGCGCTTCTCCGCCTGCTCTCGCCGAAGCTCGGCGTAGCCGATCCTCCGCATCGCTAGATCGAGGGCGGCCGCGTAGTTCCCACTGTCGTACTCCCACCCCAGGGCGGACTTATACGGAAACTGCTCGGGCTTGATAAAGTTCTTCTTCCTGAAATCCGCTGGGTCCATGCCGACCTGGTGGGCCATGAGGTCCGCCATCCGCTCGATGGTATGGACGGCCTCTGTAACACGGAACGAGCAGCGGTAGGCGATGCCGCCCGGCGGCTTGTTGGTGTAGACCCCATCGACCTCCACGTGCGCGGCCTTGAAATCATACGAGCCGGTGCAGATATGGAACAGGCCGGCCGGGAACTTGGACGGGTTGGCCGCGGCGTCGGCGTAGCCGTGGTCGGCGATCGTCTTGATCCTCAGCGCCGTCATCGTCCCGTCCTTCTTTGCCGCCAGCTCGGCGCTGATGTGATAGTCGCGCGCGAAGGAATCGGCCTGAAGGTTCTCCATCCGATCTTCCATCCATTTGACCGGCGCGCCGGTCAGCACCGATGCCGCGACGGCGATCACGTAGCCGGGGTAGACCGGCACCTTGCCCCCGAACCCGCCGCCGATGTCGGGGGAGATGATCCGGATTTTGTGCTCCGCCAGGCCGACGTGGCCCGCCACGAGTGCAAACACCGTGCGGATCGCATGCGGCGCCTGGGTGGTCATCCAGACCGTCAGCTTCCCCATCACCTTGTCGAAGTGGGCGATGCAGCCGCAGGTCTCAATGGAGGCCACGTGGATGCGGGGAAGATAGATCTGCTCCTTGACCGTCACCTCCGCGTCCTTGAAGGCGCGCTCGGTGGCGGCTTTGTCGCCCCATTCCCAATGCCAGATATGGTTATCCTTCTTGTCTTTCTTGTCGGTGCGAAGCACCGGGGCGCCGGGCTCCAGGGCCTTCTTGGGATCCACGACGACGGGGAGCTGCTCGTATTCCACCTCGACGGCCTCGACCCCGTCGGCGGCGATGTACCGGTCCGTGGCCAGGACCGCCGCCACCTCCTGCGCCTGGTACATGACCTTCTCGACAGGCAGCACCATCTGGGTGTCGGACATGAGGGTCGGCATCCAGTGAAGATTGTACTTGGCCAGATCGGCGCCGGTGATAACGGCGAGCACGCCGGGGATGGCCATGGCCTTGGACGTATCAATGTTCTTGATCTTGGCGTGGGCAAACGGGCTGCGGACGATGTCGAGGTAGAGCATACCGGGCAACTGAATGTCATCGACATAGGTCCCCTTGCCCCTGATGAAGCGGGGATCTTCCTTGCGCTTCACCGAGTGCCCCATCCCTCCGACTTCAGCCGACGTCTTGGGCGCCATCATGCCCCTCCCTGCCGCGCCTTGGCAGCGGCGTACTCAACCGACTTGACGATGTTGACGTAACCGGTGCAGCGGCACAGGTTGCCCGATATGGCCCACCGGATGTCATCCTCCGACGGGCTTGCGTTCTTCTTCAAGAACGCGTAGCTGGTCATCAGCATGCCGGGCGTGCAGTAGCCGCACTGGAGGCCGTGCTCCGCCATGAAGCCTTCCTGGACCGGATGCAGCTGTCCGTCCTGTTCCAAACCCTCCACGGTCATGATCTCTCGGCCGTGAGCCTGCACCGCAAAGACCGTGCAGGACTTGACCGGTCGGCCATCGAGGAGGATGGTGCATGCCCCACAGTGGGTGGTGTCGCAGCCGATGTGCGTCCCGGTCAGCCGCAGGACGTCGCGGATGAGGTGCACGAGGAGGAGCCTGGGCTCGACGTCGGCTCCGTGCTTCGCTCCGTTTATGGTCACCTCTACGCGCATCGCCCTCACCTCCCGCCGCCGGCGCGCTCAAGCGTTTTTCTGAGCGCCCTGGCCGTCAGCACTCTGACGAGATCGCGTTTGTAGTCTGCCGGTCCCCGCATGTCTTCGGTCGGCTCGGACTCCTCGGCCGCCTGCGCTGCCGCCTGCGCGATGGTCCGCTCGTCCGGGCGCTTGCCGACGAGCACGCCTTCGGCCCGCGTCGCCTTGATCGGCATTGCCCCGACGCTCGTCAGCCCGATGCCGGCCGACTCGCAGTGTCCATTCGCGCTCAAGGTGACCTGGACCGCCACGGCGACGGTGGCGAAGTCTCCAACCTTCCGCTCGAGCTTGACATAGGCTCCGCCGCTGCGGGGGCGTGGCGCAGGAATCCTGATCTCCGTCAGGATCTCGTCAGGCGCCAGCGCGGTGGCAAAGGGACCTGTGAAGAATCCCGCGATGGGGATACGCCTCTCCCCCTTGGGCCCCACGGCCACCACTTCGGCGCCCAGGGCGAGCATCGTTGCGGGGTGGTCGTTGGCGGGGTCGGCGTGGGCCACGTTGCCGCACACTGTGGCCAGGTTCCTCACGAGAGGGTCGGCGATGACCTTGCTGGTTTCGTGGAGAATCGGGTATTTCGAGCGGATGAGGTCGGACTCCTCGAGGTCGGACTCCCGGACGAGTGCCCCGATGGCGAGCACCCCGTCGGCCTCGCGTATATACGACAGGCCCTGAATGCGGTTGATATCGATGATGTACCTGGGGGTGGCCAGCCTGAGCTTCATCAGCGGGATGAGGCTCTGCCCTCCCGAGAGGATCTTTGCGTCTTCGCCGTGTCTGGCAAGCAGCGCGGTCGCTTCGTTGAGAGAGGTGGGGGAGAAGTATTCGAACGCGGCAGGGATCATTCTTTCTTCCCTCCGTTCCAGTGATTCTCTGGCGGGCGCGTGCCGGGAGCCCGCGTATGCATGAACAGTGGCCGGCTGACTAGAGTTACGACCGTGGGCCGCCGTATCCTGCACGCCCCCCGGCGGATGTTCGTCTCGAGCGCCCGCCCCGCGCCCGATCGCGCGCCAGAATCAGCGCGCGCCGGGTCAGCACCCGGGCCAGGTGCAGACGATAGGCGGCGCCGGCATGGATGTCGCTGTTCGCTTCGACACCATCGGCAGCGGCGCCCGAGGCCTGCGCAAGCCGCTCATCGGTTGGGTCCTGACCCACGACGGCCTCCTCAACGGCCGTCGCGCGGTAGGCGGTCGGAGCAACGCCGGTGATGCCGACACGCACGTGCGCTGCAAGGCCGTCGCTATCCAGCCCGACCGCCGCGGCCACGCCTGCCAGGGCGAACCCCGATGCGGGGTTCGGCATTTTTAAATAGGCCGCGCCAAACCGGGTCGATGCGACCGGCACCACGACCTCGACGAGCAGTTCCCCGGGCCGCAGCGCCGTCGTCATGACGCCCCGGAAGAACTCCGATGCCGGCACGGTCCGGGCTCCGTCGCGGCCCTGCAGCGCGAACTCGGCGTCCAGCGCCAGCACCATCGCGGGGTAGTCGGCCGCGGGATCCGCGTGGGCGAGGCTGCCCCCAACGGTGCCGAGATTGCGCACCTGGAGATCCCCGATGGCCGCCGCGGTCTCGGCGAGCCCAGGGGCGGCACGGCGCACCGCGGGTGTCGATTCGACCATCCAGTGCGTTGCCAGCGCCCCGACGTGCAGCCGGCCGGCGCGTACGCGGATGCGTCGCAGCGCAGCAATCCGGCCGATGTCGATCACGTGGCCAGGCGTGGCAAGGCGCAGCTTCATCAGCGCGAGCAGGCTCTGCCCCCCGGCCAGAACCTTGGCATCGGCGCCATGGTCGGTCAGCAGGCGCAGCGCGGTGTCAACCGTCCTCGGCCGATGATACGTGAAGGCGGCCGGGATCATCGCGCGGTCTGCCCGCGCTTGCTGACTTCACGTTCAATGGCTTTGAAAAATTCGCCGGTCAGCTGTTTGGCGACGCCGGGGATGAGACGGTGTCCGATGCTCATCAGCGTGCCCGTGACCTGTATGTCGCCGACATAGTGGACGGTCGTCGCACTGCCCTCGTCCTGCAGGGTGAGGGTGCCGCTGGCCTTGATCGAGCCGGCGCGTCCGCCACCCTCGACGACGATGGTCATGCGCTCCGGGGGTGTCTGATCGGTAATCCGCACCTTGCCCTGATACGATCCTTTGACCGGCCCCACGGCCAGCTCGATGATGGCATCGAAGGTGTTGTCCCCGGCAGGCGTCAGCTGTTTGAGTCCCGGCGCCGTTCTCGCAAGAACGTCCGGATCGTTGAGGGCGTTCCAGACCGCCTCGCGCGGGGCAGAAAACCGGTACTCCCCCTCAATCTTCACGAAGGACCTCCCCAGTGCCGATTGTGCCGATGGCCGACACGTTGTTCAACACGTCTCAGCATAATAAGGAAGCGGGGACGCAGGCAAGGAACCTGCGTCCCCCAATGCTCTCCCGTGCTGCCGATCTGCGTTAGAAGGCGACGACCGTGGCGGGAAACCCCTTGTTGATTCCCCCCGCCAGCCGTTGGGCCCACTGGCGGGCGAGCTCCATGGTCGTGACTTTGACGCCGGTATCGGCCACGTCCTCGGGTGTCACCGTGAGAATCACGGCTTCTTCCACCAGGATGGCGGCGCTCGGGCCGACCGGACGCACCGTGAGCGTCACCCCCCTCTCGCGGTACCGGGGGTTGCTCAGAACGTTCGTGATTCTCCGCTCCACGTCGGCGACGCGCTCTGCCAGGGACATCGCCCCAATGCCACGCGTCAGCCGGAACGTCCACACGCCGCCAACGGCGATATCCCCAAGGTCGGCGAATGCAGGACGGGTCACTCCAAGAACGGCACTCCCTATAACCAGGAGTACCATGAGTGCGGTCAGGTTCGTCCGCATTGACGATCCCTCCCTGTTTTGTTGAAGGCACCTCTACCCAGACCGTACCTGCCCTCCAGGGGATGTTACCCGGAGGGTTCTCACGCCAAACGGCGCTTTGCGCGTGTTGTTATGTCCCCAACCCTGGGCATAATGGATGGTAGGAATACTTGGCTATGGTGGGTCACTGATCCTGCGGGGGCTCCGATGACGACACTACGGATATTCCTGATCGCTTGCTGCATCGGTACTGTGCTCGGCGGCGGACCTTCCGGTTTGGCCGTGGCAGCTCCGGGCGAGAGTGGAGGGATCGACGAACCCAAGCCCGGAAGCAATCCGTTAGGCGATGGGCTGATCGTCGCGGGTCAGCGCGTTGGTCCGGCCCGCCTGAGCATGACGGTGGACCAGATCACCGCGGCGGTCGGCATCCGCCCCAAACGCGATGAGTTTCCCCAGGACGGCATCATTCTGTACGAATGGCGCGCGGAGGGGCTGTGGGTGTCGGTCTCGACGGCGACGAAAGCGATCCGCGTCATCAGCGCCTTCGGCACTTCGGACAAGTATCGCACGGAGAAAGGGGTCTCCCTCCTCCACCCGCGCTCGAAAATGGAAGAGACCCACGGGAGGAACTACAAGGAGTACAACTACCCCAAGGACGAGATCACGCTGATTCGTTACCACGACCTGGGCCTGCAGTTCGCCCTTGTCAACAAGCCAAGCACGGGGGTCATCCACAACCGGATATTTCAGATTGGGGTGTTCAAGCCGGGTGATCTGCCGCCTGTTCGTCGGGCGACCCGATAACTGCTGCGCGCAGTCCACGTTCTTAGCCACGTCCCGTTGACACACGTGGGGGGTGGGATGTTTCGTCCGCGCCCCCCAACACACGTTTGTGGTTCGCGATCGGTGACTACTTCTTCGTCGCCATCTCCCAGATCTCGTGCGTGTAGGTGCTCTGGTCGGCCGCCTTCTTGATCACGCCGAACTTCAGCGCGATATCGGCGGTCCGCTGGAACGCGGCCGGATCCATCTTGCCGAACGGGGTCGTTGGCGGCGGCGGACCCCAGATGAGCTTGTTGATCTCGGTCATCATCCAGGTCTGATGCTCTTTGCCCAGCGTCGGGCTCTGCTTGAGCACGATCTCCACGCAGTCGGCCGCGTTGTCGCGGCAGTGCTCCCACCCCTTGAGCGTCGCGCGCAGGAAGCGCGCCGCAATCTCTTTGTTCTTGGCATCCTTTAACCAGTCTTCTTTGACGAAGATGCCGTCTTCCAGCATCGCGGTGCCTTCCTGGTTGAAGTCGACAACGACGAGATCCTCGGGCTTCGCGCCGCCATCGAGCACCTGCTTGTACTCGTTGTACGTCATCGCGGAGGCCGCGGCGACCTCCTTCTTGAGCAGGAGGTTCATGTCAAAGGGCTGCTGGACGAGGGTGACGTCCTTGTTGCGGTCCAGCTTGTACTTCTCCAGCGTCGCCAGGAGGGCGAACTCGTTCCCGCCGAACCACACCGCGATCTTCTTCCCTTTGTAGTCCGCCGGCGTCTTGATCCCTGAATCTTTCCACGAGACCTGCCGCATGCCGCTGTAGGTGAAGACCTGTGCGACGTTGACCAGCGGCACACCCTGGTCGCGCGAGGAGAGCAGACTCGGCAGCCAGTCGAGTCCGAACTCGGCCCCGCCGCCGGCCACAACCTGCTCTGGGACGATGTCCGGGCCGCCGGGCTGAATCGTCACATCGAGATTCTCCTGCGTGTAATACCCTTTCTCTTTCGCGGCGTAGTAGCCCGCAAACTGGGCCTGTGTCACCCACTTGAGCTGAACGCGGACCTTTGCCGT
>JBOGSE010000384.1:0-2087 GCA_050694895.1 bacterium
CCAGACCAGTTCCACGACACCGAACGGCCACGCCCCTTGAAGGAAGCCATAGGCCGAGGCCGCCAAACTGGCCCCGGCAAACGCCAGGACGAACGCGGGGGACCGTTCTTCGAGCGCGTAGAACACCATCATGGCTGTGACGGCAAGCGCCCCGAATGCTGTAAGCGTGTTCATGCCGGTCTATTTAACTTCAATGACGACTGGCCCTCTTTCCAAATTGACCCACTACCCACCAAGAAACAACGCGGGACCCCGGCAACAACCGGAGTCCCACGTGTGGTGCGTTAGGGGTTACAGGGTCACTCGCCTATCGGACACCTCTGTCGCCCAGCGGCTGGACCGGCGGGGCCGGAGGAATCTCTAGTCATCGGAGGCCGGCCAACCGTCACAACAGGCGGGGGCTCTCAGCCTCTTGGTCCTGATCGTCTTGCGCGATGCCCGCTAGTTGGCCTTGGGCCTGTGCTGGAGAGGCTCGGGTGACCGCTCCAGGTCCGGCGGCCTGAGGTCAACGTGCCAACTCAGAGAAATGGCCTCCGGGGCCCAGCAGACTCGGTCGTCACACGCCTGAACCCTCAGCGTCCCAGCCACCGTTAGACCCCGCCCGGCCTCGAGCACGGGAGCCAGTTCCTGACGCGCGTCCAGGGAGACGTCGATCGCGACGCGCACCGGTTCCGCGTACCCCGTGAGCGATTCATCGGTCCACGGAAGGGTCAACGTGTTCGCGGTAGGGTAGCGGGGCGGATGTCCGGTCAGGTACGGAAGGGGATCGATGGCCACCTCAAGTCGCTGGTACCCGCCGCCCACCTGCGGTCCGTAGACATGCACGCCCGGCAACGGTTCAACCTCGATAAATAATGTGAACCGGTTGCCGGGGTAGACCGAGGCATCTGACGTGCTGGTGCGAACCCGCAGATGCTCGCGGTCCACCGAAGAGGATTTTCCTCCCCTGGTAACTCCCAGGCGCCAGAGAACGGCGGGCATCGTCGTCCGGTTCCAGTACTGCTCCTCGAAGAACCGCTCCCGCACAACGCCGGCCGCATCGACGAGAAATGTCCCGGGGTAGGGAATGCCGTAGTCGCGACTGTCGGCCGACACATCTTCTCTGAAGAGCCCGAACTGACGAATGATGGCAGAGTCCGGATCGGAAAGCATCGGAAACGTGATGTGCCGGCGCGCGGCAAACTCGCGCAGGATCTCGACAGAATCGTAGGAGATCGTACAGAGTCCGAGTCCCTGCTCCGTGATCGCCGTCCGTGATCGCTCCAACTCGACGAGTTGGCCTTTGCAGTACGTTCACCAGTCCGCGGAGCGTATGAAGACGATAAACGCACCGTTGGGACCTCGGATCGTCTCGAACGACTGGAGGCGCCCCTCCTGGTCCCGCGCCTGAAATGGTGGGATCCTCTCGCCGACTGCCAGGCCGTGTGGCATGCTCATTCAGATTCAGAGGGCACGCCACACCATCCTGCTAGACGGTCCGCAGCGGGATCATGAACCGCGTGACAAATGGCGAACGATACTCAAGCCCGGCTGGGTGAAACGCCCGGGCTGGGATGCCGAGATCGGCCAAAATGATCGCGCCACAGCGATCGAGGGCGAGCACGGGAGCGTCTGACTCATTCGCCCACCGAATCAGGGTCGCGGCGATGCGGTCGACTTCGCGCATCTGCGCCTCGGTGACCGCGCCGGCTTCGAGCCCTCCGCAGTGAAGAAGCGCGCCGTCACCTGCTCCCCGGCCACTTCCTCGTCGAGCGCACGGACCGGATGGCCTCGAGGCGACTGCGGACGCTGAGCTTCTGGAGCACCTGATGCACGTAATTCTTGACCGTTTGGGGTTGGAGATAGAGTCTCTGCGCAATCTCCTTGTTGTCCAGGCCTTCGACGATCAAGTGAAGGATTTGCTCTTCCCGGCGGGTGAGAGGCACAGGCGGCGGGCTATCGTCTCCGGCCTGAAGACGGGCCACGTAGCGGAAGAGCGTCGTGACGACCCGTGGGGATATCGGTGGGGTCCCCAGGGCGAGGGATCGGATCGCCGCGACCAGGTCGTCGAGGGAGGCGTCCTGGAGGATGCAGCCGGATGCGCCCGC
>JBOGSE010000385.1:0-4539 GCA_050694895.1 bacterium
TCCCTGGTTTTGAAAATCTCCTCGAGGGGTCGCCCGAGCAGCAACCGGCCGAGTTTGCGGTGACCGATCGTCAGATAGTGACGCTTCCAGACTTCGACGACCTCGGCCTTTGTCTGGCTCCGATCGAGTTCGGCCTTGACATTGGCCAGATAGTCCCGCTCCTGGTCCAGTGTTTCAAAGGTGGTCTTCATGTTCCGACCCCTCCATTGGCCAGCACGATCTTGCCGTCACGCATGTCTGTGATCGTCGCCAGCGCTTCGATGGGCACACCCAGCGACGCCAGCGCCTCGCGACCGCCCTCGAAGGTCTTCTCGATCACGATCCCGACACCCACCACGGCCGCGCCGGCGACCTTCGCCAGACGGGCGAGCGCGAGAATCGTCTGCCCCGTCGCGAGAAAATCGTCAACGATCACCACCCGCTCTATGTCGCTCAGATACTCCGGCGAGACGATCAGTTCAACGTTCAACCCCTTAGTGTGCGAGGGCGCCAGCGTGAGGTAAATCTGATCGGGCATCGTGATCGGCTTCTGCTTGCGGGCATAGACCAGCGGCACGCCCATCGCCACCGCCGTGCAGAAGGCCGGCGCGATGCCGGAGATCTCGGCCGTGAGCACCTTCGTGGCGCGAGCGGACGCGAATCGGCGGGCGAGTTCACGGCCGCACGCGTCCATCAACTGCGGATCCACCTGATGGTTCAGGAAGCCGTCGACCTTCAAGATACCACGGCCGAGGTTCTTGCCCTCGGCCAGGATGCGTCGCTTCAGCGCGTCCATCGTGGCGCTCCTCTCAACCTACCGGCGGCGGTAGACCACCTGCCCTGAGACGATCGTCGCGACGACCCGCAACTCACGGTCGAGGACCAAGAGATCCGCCGGGTTGCCGGCAGCGACATCCTGGTGCTTGAGCCCCAGGATCATCGCCGGCGTGGCCGTCGCCATCGCCACGGCATTGTGCGTATTCTTCCCGCCCGGCCCGGTCGCGTTCCTCACCGCCTGATCCATCGACAGCATGCTGCCGGCGAGCGTGCCGTCGGGAAGACGCGGGGCGCCGTCCCGCACACTGACCGGTTGATCGCCGAGTGTGGACGTGGCGGCGTGCGCGCCGGCGGCGGCGATAGAGTCGGTCACGAGGGCGGTGCGGGATGTCCCCTTGAGCAGCAGCACTTGCTGCACGACCGCGGGATGGACGTGCACGAAATCGGCGATCAGCGAACAAAAGGTGTCCTCGCGCGCGAGCGCGGCCCCGGCAAGCCCGGGCTCACGATGGTGATAGGGCCGCATGGCGTTGAACAGGTGTGTAGCCAGCCGCGCGCCCCGGTCGAATGCCACCATCCCCTGCGCGTATGTGGCATCGGAGTGCCCCAGCGCGACCACGACCCCACGCGAGGCCAGCATGTCGATGACCTCGAGGGCGCCATCGAGTTCGGGAGCAAGCGTGACAAGGCGGATCAACCCCGGAAAATCATCCAGCAGGCTGCCGATCCATTCTACAGAGGGGGTGCGGAGATAGCGCGTATTGTGCGCTCCAGGGCGGGCGGGAGACAGGAAAGGCCCTTCGAGGTGCACGCCGAGTATGCGCGGAGCGCCCGGGCGGCGGGCATGCTCTGCGAAGAACGCGAGCGCGGCGCGAAGGCGCTCCTCGGGTGCAGAGATCAGCGTGGGAAGGTAGGCGACGATGCCGGTGCGCAGCAGATAGGCGTGGGCCGCCGCGAGCCCGTCTGGCGTCGGGGAGAGAAAGTCGGAGCCCGCGGCCCCGTTGATCTGGAGATCGATGAAGCCAGGCGCAACCAATCCGTCGGAATCGAGATCTGGGTGTGGGTGCCTTCCCTCCTGTACCCGCTCTATGCGGTCGCCCTCGATGACCACGAAACCCCGAGCCAGGGTTCTGTCTGCGACCAGGAGCGCCGCGGCCTGAATCACCAGGTGCCCCGCTGAGGTCAAAGGGTCCCTGTATGGGGGCCGTGGTCTGCGACGGTGATTCCGGGGAGCGAGACGGGCAGGCGGCCGCGCGGGACAATCTCGCCGAGCAGAACCTGGGCGGCGGCATCCAGGCTCAGCGCGTCGGATCCATAGGTCGCCAGATATGCGGGGATCTCTGGAAACGCCACCAGGTCATAGGGGTCGCCGGTGGCCACGACAACCACGCGGTCGCCCGCCGCCCGGAAGAGTTCGCGCACGGCTGCCACCTGCGCGTTGGGTAAAGTGCCCTGGCTCCGCGTCACTGCGACCACATGGTCCAGACCCGCCAGATCCTCGGATAGCGTGCGGTCGCTGGCGGCGGCGCCGTGATGTCGCAGCGCGGAGGTGAGTTCGGGGCGAGCCCATTCCTCGGTTGCGCCCGCGAGGGTGACGACCCCTGTGGCCCCCCGTAGCGGCAGTGCGCCCGCGCGGTCTCGCACAAGGGTCACCGCCGCCGCCGCGATCCGCGCGGCAACATCGAGGTGTTCATCGATGCCGACGGCCGAAAAGAGACCGTCCGCCGCTCCACGCGAAGACCCAGACGGCCGACGAGCAACCTCCCCTATCCACCGCACAAGCGCGCGCCCGATCCGCTCGTGCGCTTCGCGGACACGACCGCCGGGGATCGCGCCGGCCTCGATGGCCCGCGCCAGGTGATCGAGGACTTCTTCCTGCAGCGCGTCGGGCCCCAGCGCCAGGACAATGTCGCAGCCCGCGCGGATCGAGCGGACGGCGGCGTCCCCGACGCCGAAGTGATCGACAATGGCGCGCATGCTCATAGAATCGGTAAAGACCAGCCCGCGAAAACCCATCCGCTCCCGCAGCAGGCCGGTCAGAATCGGCTCCGACATGGTCGCGGGCACGCCGGAGGGATCGAGACCGGGATGCACGATATGGGCGGTCATGACGGCCGCGACGCCGGCGCGCACCGCCGCGGCAAACGGCGGCAACTCCACCGCGGTCAGCCGCTCGAGGCCGTGGTCCACCCTGGGCAGCCCCAGGTGTGAATCCACCGAGGTGTCGCCGTGCCCGGGGAAGTGCTTTGCGGTCGCCGCGACGCCGGCATCCTGTAGCCCACCGATGTACGCCGAGCCCATGGCATCCACGAGCGCGGGATCCTCGCCAAACGAGCGGGTGCCGATGATTGGATTCGCCGGGTTGCTGTTGACGTCCATCACGGGAGCGAAGTTGAGCGTGATGCCCATCGCGCGCAATTCACGGCCCACGACCTTCCCGGCCTCGCGGGCGAGAGCGTGGTCTCCCGCCGCGCCGAGGGCCATGGCGCCAGGCAGCGGCGTCCCTATGGGGGTTGCCTCGGATCGCGCGACGCCAGCCGCCGGAAAGCGTGTCACCGCCCCGCCCTCATGGTCAATCGACACCCACAGCGGCGCGGTCCGCGTATCCGCGGCAAGGGTCTGGAGTGCCGCGGTCAGGGCGGCCACCTGTGGTGGGGTCCGCACGTTCTTGCGGAACAGCACGACCCCGCTGATGTGGTCATCCGTGATGCGGCGTTCGACTGCGGACGTCGGCGTGGGATCGGAAAAGTCGACGAAACAGAGACGCCCGGCCGCGCGGCGGGCGTCACGACCGGGGCGGGCCGCACTCACGCGGTCACGCAGTCAACCACCGCAGCATGCCCGTGCGCAGTTCGGTGAGAATCACCGTGAACGTCAGGCGCTTGCCTTCCCGCACGACCTCCACCCGCGCGCTGTCGCCTGGCTTGCGGCGGAACAGCTCGCGCCGCAGCTCGCTGATGTTCTTGATCTTCTGACCGTCGATCGCCACAATGATGTCCTGCGCGCGCAGGCCGGCCTTCTCGGCCGGACCGCCCGGTTGTGGAACCACGACGACACCGTGGTCGACCGGCAGGTTGTAGGCGCGTGCGGTGTTCGGGTCAATCTCCCCGCGAATCTCGACGCCGAGCGCGGGGCGGACGATCTTACCGCGGGCAACGATCTGGTCCATGATGGCCCGGGCAAGATCGATCGGGATCGCGAATCCGATGCCTTGCGCATCCCTGATGATCGCGGTGTTGATGCCGATCAGCCGTCCAGATGAGTCGAGCAACGCGCCACCGCTGTTCCCCGGGTTGATCGCGGCGTCGGTCTGAATGAGGTTCTCGACGACGAAATCGGGACCAGCCTGGATCGTCCGGTTGAGCGCGCTGACGACGCCCACGGTCACGGTGCTGGCCAGGCCGAACGGGTTGCCGATCGCAATGGCCATCTGACCGACCTGCAACGCGCCCGACGATCCCATCTCGACCACGGGGAGCGCGCTGGCGCCGTCAAGTTTCACCACCGCCAGATCCGAAAACCGATCGGCGCCCAGCACGCGGCCGCGTAGCGATCGCCCGGACAGCAACGTGGCATTGATCTCTTGCGCGCCCTGCACGACGTGATTGTTCGTGAGGATCAGCCCATCGGACCGCACGATGACGCCAGAGCCCTGCCCTTCCTGTGGAAACACACCAAACGGCGTCGCCACCTGGGCACGGACGCTGATATTGACGACAGCCGGCCGTGCGCTCTGGACGACGCGCACGATGGCCGACTCTTCCCGTTCGAAGACGCGTGGGC
>JBOGSE010000386.1:0-1578 GCA_050694895.1 bacterium
CTCCGCCCGAAACGTGTGGTGGGCGAGCCGTTCGACCTGATCGTCCAGGCGGTCGGCATAGAGCGTCTCGATGGCCTCAACGATCCGCGCGTGCAACGCACGCCGCCGATCCTGGACGATGCTGCCGTAGGCCACTTCGTGCGTCAGGGCGTGCTTGAAGGTGTATTCGAGATCGGGAAAGAGGCTGGCTTCGTAGAGAAACTCCGCGTCCTGGAGGTGCGCGAGAGCGCTTCGGAGTCTCTCTTCAGGAGTTTCCGCCGTAGTCTGGAGCAAGGAATACAACACATCCTTACCAATCACCGCGGCGGTTTGGAGCAGGCGCTTCTCCTCGGCCGGAAGCCGATCGATCCGTGCCGCGAGAACCGCCTGGACCGTCGCTGGCACCTGAATCGACGGGAGCGGCTTTGTCAGACGATACGCGCCGCGTTCACCAACCAGGGTCTGCGTCTCAACCAGGGTCCGAATGCTCTCCTCCAGGAAGAATGGGTTCCCTTCAGTTCCTTTGATGAGCAGTTGCTTGAGCGGCTGAAGTTCACGATCGTCTCCGAGAAGGGCGCGGAGAAGTTCCTCGGCGCTTTCGGGAGGGAGTGAATCGACGCGGAGCTGCGTGTAGGACGTCTTCGTCCCCCACCCGTGCTGATATTCGGGCCGGTAGTTCACGAGGAGGAGGACCCTGGTGGTCGAGAGACTCTCAACGATGCTGTCGAGGACAGCCTGGGTCTCGGAGTCGATCCAGTGCAGGTCCTCCAAAACCAGGATGAGCGGTTGGACCTGGATTTCTCGAAGCAGCAGGCGCTTGACGGCATCCATCGTCCGCTGGCGCCGCTGCAGCGAATCGAGGGCCTGCCACTGAGGGTCCTCGACAGACGCGTCGAGGAGTGCGACGAGGGCTGGTAAGGTCGGCTCCAGCGCCTTGTCCAACGTAAGCAGCTTTCCTGTCAGTTTTTCGCGAATCTTTCTTCCATCGTCGTGTTGCTCGATCTGGAAGTATGCTTTGAGGAGATCGATGACCGGGAGATACGGTCTGGCCTTGCCGTATGAGACGGACCCGCTCTCAAGTATCAGCCAGCCGCGGGTCCGGTGCGAATGCGTGAACTCCCAAAGCAGGCGAGACTTGCCCACCCCCGGCTCCCCGACAAGTGCCACAAGTTGACCGTGGCCCGCGGCGGCGCGCTTCAACGCCTGGCCCAGGACCTGGAGTTCGTTCTGACGCCCCACGAATCGGGTGAGCCCGCGGGCGGCGACGGCCTGGAGGCGTGTCCTGACCTGTACGGCCCCGGAGACTTCGAAGGCTTCGATGGGCTCCGGCATCCCTTTGACCGGCACCGGACCGAGCGGCGTGACCTGTACGAACCCTTCCGCAAGCCTAAGAGTTTCGGCCGTCAGGACAATACTTCCGGGCGTCGCGAGCTGCTCCATTCGCGCCGCGAGATGTGTCGTCTGGCCAACGGCCGCATAGTCCATGCGGAGATCTGTGCCGATGGTGCCCACCAAGACATCGCCGGAGTTGAGACCGACCCGGATCTGTACGGTCACGCCGTGTGAACGACGCACGTCGTCGCTGTGGCGGCGGATGGC
>JBOGSE010000387.1:0-1011 GCA_050694895.1 bacterium
AGCGGGGAGAGACCCGCGGGATCGGCGTCTTCGCGTTCGAGGGAATCTGATAGGACTTCGCATCCTCAGCCAGCGCCTGGGCCGCCGGGGACAGGGCCCAATCAATGAACGCGATGGCGTTGGCGCGGTTGGGCGCGCCCTTGATCAGGCTCAGCCCGCCGATCTCGTAGCCCGTGCCGTCCCGCGCGGATCCGTAGGTCACCGGAAACCCGCTGAGTATTTGTAAAACTGCGTCATGCACAAAGGTGACGCCGACGGCAACCTCGCCCCGGCCGGCGAGCACGCCCGGCGCCGCGCCAGCCCGCGTGTACTCGGCCACGTTGCGATGCATCCGCTTGAGGATATCGAAGGCCCTCGCCTCGCCGTAGACCTGCACCATCGTCGCGACCATCGTGTACCCGGTGCCGGACGTGTTCGGGTTCGGATACGCGACGAGCCCCCGATAGCGCGGATCGGCGAGTTCTTCCCACGTCCTGGGTTCGGGCAGCCCCTTCTCACGAAGCAGCCTGCCGTTCACCGCCCATCCCAGGATGCCAATGTAGAGGGGAATGTACTTGCCGCCAACTGCATCCCTGAATTCTGCACGCAGATCATCCCAGGCTCTGGGGCGGTAGAATTCGGTCAGCCCTTCTTCGTTGGCCACGAAGTGCGGGTCGCCGGTCCCGCCGAACCAGATGTCAAAGACCGGATTGGCCCGCTCGGCCCGCAGCCTGGCCAGCGCCTCTCCGGAACTCAGCCGGACGAAGTCGAGCTGTATCCCGGTGGCCCTCGGGAACGACGCCTTCAGCAGATCGCACCACTCGACGTTGGGGCTGCACAGCACGACCACGCGGCCGCCGGCCGGCCCGGCGTGCGCCACACCGATCGCCGCGAACACCACCACAAGACCGAGAATCAGGAAGCGTCTCACCCGCACACCCCCTTATGTGTCTCCCACCACGCTTCGGACACTGGAAGAATACGGTATCGGCCCTACCTTTCCCGCCTCCGCTAATCGCCGATCAGCCTGCC
>JBOGSE010000388.1:0-1087 GCA_050694895.1 bacterium
AGCGACGCCTTCGTGATCCCCAGCAGCGTCGGCCGCGCCTTGGCGGGCTCCCCGCCCTCGGCCATGACCCGAGCGTTCTCCTCCTCGAAGGCGAACTTGTCCACCAGCTCGCTGGGCAGGAACTCGGCGGTGCCGGCCTCTTCAACCCGCACCCGGCGCAGCATCTGGCGGGCAATGATCTCGATGTGCTTGTCGTTGATGTCCACGCCCTGCGACCGGTATACGCCCTGGATCTCCTGGACCAGGTAGCTCTGAAGGTCCTGCAGCCCCTTGATCCGCAGGATGTCATGCGGGTTGACCGACCCCTCGGTCATCTGATCGCCCGGCTCGACCACATCGCCGTCGCTGACCTTGATGCGCACGCCGAACGGCACCGGGTGGGGCCGCTCGTCGTTCTTGCCCGTGACCAGGATGCGTCGGGCGCCCTTGGCCTCCCCGATGGACACCGTCCCCTTGACCTCCGCAACGATCGCCTGCCCCTTGGGCTTGCGGGCCTCGAACAGCTCTTCGACGCGCGGGAGGCCCTGCGTGATGTCGGCGCCGGCCACGCCGCCGGTGTGGAACGTGCGCATCGTCAGCTGCGTGCCGGGCTCCCCGATGGATTGCGCGGCGATGATGCCGACCGCTTCGCCGATCTCCACGAGTTTGCCGGTGGCCAGGTTCCGCCCGTAGCACTTGGCGCAGACCCCGTAGCGGCTCTTGCAGGTCAACACCGAGCGGACGACGACCTCTTCGATGCCGCCCTCCTCGATGCGTTCGACCGCCTCTTCGTCGACTTCTGTGTCGGCTTCCAGCACCGCCTTGCGCCGCGGGGCCGCCGCGTCCTCGGCCAGGAAGCGCCCGATGATCCGCTCGCGCAGGGGCACGACGACGTCGTTGCCTTCCTTGATCGCCGTCATGACCAGCCCCTCGGTCGTCTTGCAGTCGATCTCCCGGATGATGACGTCCTGGGCCACATCCACCAGGCGCCGGGTCAGGTAGCCCGACTCCGACGTGCGAATGGCGGTGTCAGCGAGACCCTTGCGCTGACCGTGGGTCGAGATGAAGTATTCGAGCACCGTCAGGCCTTCGCGGAAGTTGGCCTTGA
>JBOGSE010000389.1:0-1686 GCA_050694895.1 bacterium
ATGCCGAAGACGACGGCGACGAGAAACGCCGCCACGGCGAGTTGCGCCGACGACCCTGCCCGGATCTTGAGCTCGCGGAACACGGGGAACTCGGTCTGCAGCGATCGCCCGAAGTCCCCGCGGGCGAATCCGGCGATGTAGCCCAGGTACTGGACATACAGCGGACGGTTGAGCCCCATCACCTCGCGAATCTGCGCGAGTCGCTCTGGGGTCACCGGCTGATCGCCGACAAACAGGGTTGCGGGGTCGCCTGGCACCAGATGGAGCACGAGGAACACGAGGATCGAGATGACCAGCATGGTGGGGATGGTCAACAGCAGCCGTTTGATCACGTACTGCAGCATGCGGCACCCATCGGTTCAGTTAAAATGCGGAGCCGGCGTAGAAGCACTTTTCCGCCGGCTCCACGAGTTCTTGCGCGCGGTCTTCTATCGAGCGACGCGGGTGTCGTAGAAGTAGGGGTAGTTTCCTCCCCAGTCCACCCACACGCCCGTCACAGACCGGTCGTGCGCGTAGAGCGAGGGGGGATCGGCCAGATAGACCATAACGGCCTCGTCGATGGCCTTCTGCTGGGCCTTCACGATGACTTCCCTCCGCCTCGCCGGCTCGGCGATCGCACCGATCTGGGTAATCAGCTGATCCATCTCGGTATTCCGGTAGTTGTTGCGGTTCGTGCCCCCGCCGGCGTTACTCGAGTGGAACAGGATGCGCAGCATCTGCCCGGGATCCGTCCCGGTATCCCACCAGAACTGGAAGTGATGCCGGCCCTGCCGCACCGCATCCAGATACCCGGCGCGGGCCAATACGTTCAGGTTGACGTTGATGCCGACCTGTTTGAGGTTGGCCTGAATGAAGGCGGCCATCTCCTGGCTCTTCTGCGGTGTGGTCTGCAGGAAGTGGTCCAGGTTCAGCCGCTGGCCGTCCTTCACGCGGATCCCATCGGGCCCGGGCCGCCAGCCGGCCTCCTCCAGCAGCCGCCGCGCCTGGTCGACGTTGTACGGAGCCTTCTTGCAGGTCTCGCCGTCGAAACCGAACATGTTCGGCGTAAGCGGGCTGCAGGCGGCCTTGAAGACGCCGTTCCAGACCGTCTTGACGAGCCCTTCCTTGTCGATGCCGTGCATGACCGCGCGGCGAACCCCAAGCTCGTTCATCGGCGCGCGCAGCTGGTTCATCATCAGCGAATGGCCCGAGCCAGCCTGCGCGATCTCGAGGAGGACCTTTTCCCTTGAGCGCTTGAGGCGCTCATAGTCGCCGACCGGCACGTCTTCGATGAAAAGATTCTCACCGGTCTCCAACGTGGCCAGGCGCGTCGCCTCCTCGGGGATGATCCGGAAGACGATGTTTTGCAGGTATGGCACGCCTTCGTGCCTGAAGATACGGGACGCCCAGTTGTAGTTGGGGTTGCGAATCAACCGCACCTCGGCGTCGGTCCGGTACGACTGCAGCAGGAACGGCCCGGTCCCCACGAAGACCTCGCGGCCGAAGTCGCGCCCATACTTCCGCAGCGCCGCGGGCGAGATGATCCCCAGGTACGGGCTGCTGGCGCCATTCAGGAACGCCGCGTGAGGGCTCTTGAAGCGTACCCGAACGGTGAAGTTGTCGATGACCTCCGTCCGGTCGTACGGGCCGATGAAAGAAAACGCCGTCTGCGCGCGGGTCGCGGGATCGACGATGCGGTCGAACGTG
>JBOGSE010000390.1:0-2289 GCA_050694895.1 bacterium
CTCATGTAAGTGACATCGGTGCTTGATCGCACCGGCGTCCCAAGGAAGCATGAGCGTCCCGGCTGGCCCGGGGGGTGGCGTAGAGAATGTCTCTGAGGAAGGTCCGTGGGGGCCGAGCCTCGTTCGACTGATTGCCACACCCGGCCCGGCCACGGATGCCCCGAATGAGGGAAGTGGGCCGGTGCCGGTTGAGGCCGGGCCCGTTTGCAGCACATGAGTGGGAGCCATCGCTGGGCTCAGCCACCCTTGGGACCGTGGCCAAGTGAGAGGGCGCCGCCCGAATGGGGCAGCCGGTGTCATTCCGTCGGCCGCGACAGAGGAGGCAGCGTGAATCACCGACGCTTGGTCGGCATCGACCTCGGCATCGCCAGCGCCCACACCGTGCGGGTGCTGGACGGCGACGGCACCACCGTCGCCAAGCGCAAGGCGTGGCCTACCGTCGAGAGCCTGAGCGACATCGAAGGGGCGGCGCTCGCCCGAACACCTGACGGGACCCGGCTCGAAGTGGTGATCGAACCGACCGGACCGGCGTGGCTGCCGATCGCCGTGTTCTTCTGCTCCCGGGGCCACACCGTTTACCGGGTGAGCTCCGCCAGGGCGGCGGATCTCCGGCGGTTCCTGTCCCGCCACGCCAAGTCCAACGGCATCGACGCCGACACGCTGGCCCGGCTGCCGTTGGTGGACCCCGAAGGGCTGCAGCCGCTGGAGCTGCCCGGCGCCGAGCGGGCGGCGCTCGACCGACGGGTCCGGGCCGCCGACCGGCTGACCCGCCAGGCGTCTTTGCACAAGGTGCGGATGAAGGACCTCGTCCGCCAGCTCATGCCGATGACGCCGCTCACGGGCGATCTCGGAGCTTCCGACCTTACTGTGCTGGAGCGCTTTGCCGACCCGAACGTGCTGGTCAGGGCAGGGAGGGCTCGCCTCACATCGCTCATTGCCAAGGCGTCGCACAACCATCTCGGCGCCGGGCGAGCCGAGCAGTGGCTCGCCGCGGCACGGTCGGCGATCGAGCTCTACGGCGGCCACCCGGCCGTGTCGTTTCCCGATCTCGCCGCCGAGGTGGCGACCGAAGTGCGGCTGCTGCGAGCCGTGCAGCAGGAGCTGGTCATCCATGCTGCCGAGCGGGAGCGCTGCTACCGGTGGGTGGATCCGGGAGAGCTTGCACGCAGCCTGCCCGGTCTCGGTGAGATCGGCGGGCCGGCGCTCGTCGCCTGCATGGGCGAAGCCGCCAGGTTCCGCAGAGGCAGGCAGTTCCGCTCCTTCGCCGGCCTGGCCCCCAAGGCGTCGGAGACCGGCGAGACCGACCGGAAAGGACAGCCGATGTCCAAGGCTGGCTCCTCGCTGCTGCGCACGACGCTCATCCGGGCCGCGGACACGGCCCGCAAGCAGGACCCCCAGCTCGCCCGGATCTACTTCGTCCAGATGGTCGAGCGGGGCAAGGACCACCTCGGGGCTCTCTGCGTCGTGGCGGCCAACCTCGCCGAGCGGGCCTGGACCGTGATGGACCGGGGCATGCCCTACGTCGTCTGCGACGCGGAGGGCAACCCGGTGACCCCCGAGGAGGCGAAAGCCATCATCGCTGAACGGTTTGCGGTGACCGAAGACGTCCGGCTGCGCCGGCGATCGAAGAAGAGGGGGAAGGCCCCCCAGAAAGTCCTCGCGGGACATTCGAAGCTCAGCGCTCGAGGCGCAAGCGAACGGGGCGACCTTCCCGACCGTCAATCCTCACGGAGCCGGACACGCTGGGTCAAGATGCCCGCTTGACACCGGCATCCCCGATAGGGAATCAGTTGACGGATTTCAGTGAGGCTGGAGCGTCACGTTTCGTCGTACGCGCGCCGACATGTTTCAGCGTACGCACGCCGGAGGCCACGCCCTCGACGCGTCGCTCACCTCGTCACCATGGACCGCCCCCGAGAAGCCTACAGACATCGTGCCGGCCGCCTGCCACGACCCACCCCTCGGCACCCGTCGCAGCGTGTAACAAACCTCTCTTCTAGCCTCAAGGCCGGCTGCGCCGGCCGCCCTCTGCGGGCGGGCCTTTTCGGCCCGTCCTCGAGGACGCCAATATGTAGCAGTCGTCGTAGCCCACCATTGGTCTGTCAATGGCCAAGTTCCGGTACCCGCTGGTGGCCAGCTAAAAGTCCCCACCTCTCGAGCTTCTGACGGGCGAGTCTTCTAGTCTAGTTCGCGACCACCTCCTTCAGCGGGCAGGGACTCTTCTCTCGGCGGGCTTTGGACTCCCGCATCCGGAACGACTCTCCTTGGGTCACAACGACGATGTGTGGT
>JBOGSE010000391.1:0-1770 GCA_050694895.1 bacterium
GCGTTCTGCCGGCAAATCTCGTCGTAGAGGGCCACGCTCGGCCGCGCGGTGCGCACCTGGGTCGTGGTGTCGAGCGCGTGAAGGCCGAAGCGCAGCGTCCATCCGTCGGCCCACTCGAAGTTGTCCACGATTGACCAGTGGTAGTAGCCGCGCACCGGGCAGCCTTCCTCGAGCGCCTGCGCCACACGCCGGAGGTGCTCCACGATGAAGCCGGGCCGGAGATCGTCATCCACGTCCGGCAGGCCGTTCTCTGTGATGTAGATCGGCAGCTCATACCGGCGCGCGCGCCGGAGCACCGCCAGCAGCCCGTCGGGAAAGATCTCGCTGTCGGTGGCATCGCTCACCACGGCGCCGGGCTCGATCTCGGGCCGGGCGAATAGATGCCGAGGCCGTCTGATGTCGAACGCGACGCGGCTCCGGGTGTAATAGTTCACGCCCAGGAAGTCGAGTGTGGGACCCTTCTGCCGCACTCGCGCCCGCAGTCCAAATGGGCCGACAAAGTAGCCCGTCACGAGGGCATCGAGATACATCCAGTTGATCAAGTGGTCCAGCCGAACCGCCAGCAGTCTGTCCAGCACTGAGTTGGGGTTTGCCGGCTGAAACGGCCGGAGGTAGGCTGCGATGCTCACGCGGGCGTCGGGCTGAACCTCGTGGATCGCGCGATAGGCCACCTCATGCGCGCGCACCGATCGGAGCAGGGCCGCAACGAACGCCGCTGGACTCCTGCGTCCCGGGGCGAACCGGCCGAGAACATAGGCGGCGAACAGATGCCCGACCGGCTCATTGAGGGTGATCCAGAAATCCACCAGACCCCCAACCGCGCGGGCGGCCCTCGCAGCGTACCGACCAAACGCCGGCACGATCCCCTCCCACAGCCATCCGCCGCGCTCAGCGACCCATTGGGGGAGCGTGAAGTGGTTCAGCGTCACGAGCGGCTCCATGCCCCGGACGCGCAGGCCGTGCAGCATCTCGATGTAGCGCGCCTCCGCCGAGGCATCCCACACGCCTTCGCGAGGCTCGAGCCGGCTCCACTCGAGCGACAGACGCGCCGCGTTCTGGTGGAGGCCAGCCATCAGGTCGAAGTCGCGCTCGGCGTTGCGCCACCAGTCGCACGCCAGCCCCGATCGGTGGCCGTGGGCAATCCTGCCGGGCTCGTGTTCCCACAACCACCAGTCGCTGGCGGTGTTGTTCCCCTCGAACTGGTAGGCACTGCTCGCCGTTCCCCAGCGAAATCCGTCTGGGAATCTGAAGCCCACAGGGGCGCCTCCGGCGATCGTTGAATCCCGCGGGGGAGTCGCTTCCGGCCCGGCCGGAGGCCTTCCTCCTATCGTTGCGGAGCCGGAGGGATGACCCGGTGAGCACGCGCGGGCGCCTGGGCACGGGCGATCTGCTGTGGCTGAGCCTGTACTGGTTCGGTCTCAACTTTCACTGGGGTGCGCTGCTTGGAATCGTCATCCCCGCCGAAGTGTTGCGCTTTGTGTCCGACGCGGACAAGGGCCGGGCGCTCTCCATAGTGTTTGCGGGCGGAGCGGCGATCGCCATGATCGTGATGCCGGTCGCCGGCGCCCTGTCCGATCACAGCGGGTTCTCGATGGGGCGCCGCCGGCCGTATATGCTGATAGGCGGAATCCTCAATGCCGCCGCGCTGTTCCTGATGGGCGGCGCGCCGACATTTGCGGTGTTCATCGCCGCGTACTGGCTTGTCCAGTTCGCCAATAACTTCGGGGGCTCCGCGTACAGCGGCCTCATCCCCGACCTCGTCCCGGCCGA
>JBOGSE010000392.1:0-1493 GCA_050694895.1 bacterium
TGATGTTCCGATATGCGTGCCGGGCGGCCATGTGCGGCACGTGTGGCGTCAGGGTCAACGGCGTCGAGCGCCTGGCGTGCAGCACGCGCCTGGAGGCGGTGCCGGCCCGCGATGTCGTGGTCGAGCCGCTGCGGCATCTCCCCGTGATCAGGGACCTGATGGTCGACTTCGAGCCGTTCTTCGGCGCCTGGCGTGCGGTCAAGCCGACCTTCATGCCGGCACCGGCGCTGCAGCCGACCTCGGATAAGACCCCCGGCCCCGCGGTCATTGCCCCCGACAGCCGCGAGCGTGCGATCATCGACCGCCATCGTGAGTGCATCTCCTGCGGCATCTGCTTTTCGGCGTGCGACGTCGTGAGCCTCAACCCGGGATTCCTGGGGCCGGCCGCGATCACCAGGTCGTTCTGCCTGGTGATGGATTCACGTGACCGCGGGGGGGACGAGCGGCTCGATGTCCTCAATCGGGAGAGCGGGTGCTGGCGCTGCCACACGCACACGACCTGCAGCGAGCTATGCCCGAAGGGATTGGACCCGACCCTCGCCATCGAAGAGGTGAAGCGTCTCCTGGCCGGCCGCACTCTCCAGAAGGCGCTCGGAAGGCACCGCTGAGTGCATCGGCTCGCGCCGGATCAGCGGATCAAAGCGTACGCTGAGCTCTGGCCCGCGCATCCGCGGTGGGGCATCTGGGCATGGTGGGCCCAGCGCATCACCGGCATATTCCTCGTCGCCTACGTCGTCTGGCACGTCGTGACGATCGCCGGAGCGCCGCGCGACCCCCAGCGGTTTGCCGCGTTGCTTCGGTTCTTGCGCCATCCGGCGCCTTTTGTCGTCCTGCTCGTCTCGCTCGCCTATCATTCGGCCAACGGCGTGCGCCTCGTGCTCTTTGATCTCGGCATCGACTCGATGCGGGGACGTCGCATGTTTTGGGGATGCCTCGCCGTCACGTGTCTGATCGTGGCGGCCGGCGTGCTGCGGGGCGTGCTGCGTGCGCCTTAGCGCGCGGCGGTCACGATGAGCGCCGCGCTCTGGCTACTGCAACGGGCGAGCGGGCTGCTTCTCGTGCTGCTCGTGGGCATCCACTTCGGTGTGCAGCACAGCCTCTTTCACGTGCCGCTGCGGCGGACGATGCTAATCGGCGTCGACTGGCTCCTGCTGGCGGTGGTACTCTATCATGGGCTGAACGGGCTGCGCACGGTTGCCTACGACTACATTCACCGTCGTCCGGCGCAGCGCGCGGTCGACCTGGCGCTGTGGATTGCGGGACTCACGTTGTTCGCCTACGGTAGCTGGGGGCTTTGGGCGTTCCGCTAGTGCAGTGTCCCACGAGTTGGACGTGAGGTGATGTACCGGCGGATGAACTCGGCCCGGACCGAGGACGTGAGAAAAAATCGCAAGCACCAACGCACGGCTGAGTGGACGCGTTGAACAGGGTCGCGGTGAGTGCTTGGCGTGCGTGCTCTGGATGACCTCCATCGTACCGTGATCACGGTAGCG
>JBOGSE010000393.1:0-2865 GCA_050694895.1 bacterium
CGCCCTCACGACCGAGGAGCGGGAGGAACTCGGGCGGCTGCGGCGCGAGATCCGGACGGTGCGCATGGAGCGCGACATCCTAAAAAAAGCGACGGCCTTCTTTGCCAAGGAGAGCGAGTGAAGTTCGTGTTCATCGCGGCGGAGAAGGCCACCTATCCGGTGCGGGTGCTGTGCCGGACGCTGGAGGTGTCGCGGGCGGGCTTCTACGCGTGGCACACGCGGCCCGCGGCGCCCCGGACCTTGCAGGATCAACGGCTCGGGGTCGAGATTCAGGCGATTCACGCGGAGAGCCGCCAGCGCTATGGCAGTCCGCGGGTGCACGCCGAGCTCCGGGACCGCGGGCACCGGGTGGGCCGCAAGCGGGTCGCGCGTGTGATGCGCCAGCATGGGCTCTGCGCCCGCCGTCGGCGCCGATTCCGGATCACGACCGATTCCGATCACTCGTTGGCCGTGGCCCCCAACGTGCTGGCCCGGCGCTTTGCCGTGCCCGCGCCCGACACGGCGTGGGTGACCGACATTACCTATCTCTGGACCCAGGAGGGCTGGCTGTACCTGGCCGTCATCCTCGATCTCTTCTCGCGCGCCGTGGTGGGCTGGGCCATGAGCGCGCGGATCACGCGACACCTCACCCTGCAGGCGCTGACCATGGCCCTGGGACGGCGGCGCCCACCCCAGGGGCTGCTGCATCACTCGGATCGGGGCAGCCAGTACGCGAGCGCCGACTATCGGCGCGCCCTGGCGGCGCACGGGATCGTCTGCAGCATGAGCCGCCGCGGCAACTGCTGGGACAACGCCGTGGCGGAGAGCTTCTTCGCCACGGTGAAGGTCGAGCTGGCGCACGACGCGGGCTGGGCCACGCGTGCCCACGCGCACGGCGAGGTCTTCGAGTACCTCGAACGGTTCTACAACGGCCAGCGGCGGCATTCCGCGCTCGGCTACCTGAGCCCGATCACGTTCGAGCGCCAGTGGGCCCTGGCGTGCGCCACGACGGCCACGGCCACGGTGCAGCCCATCGTGGGGTGGTCGCCTGAGAAAGCGAGCCCCATAGAGGCTCCAAGATCGACGATGACGAGGGACTCCCCACCTGTTGTCAAGGTGTTTTTCTGAACCTGTTTCATACCGTGGTCTCTGTCTGGCCGGCCAGCGCGACGGGGTGGGACGGCCGGCGTGTGCGCTGAGGATCATAGAGCGTTCGGGACCTCAGCATGGCGATCAGCGTACGCAATAGTCGATCGGCGAGCCCACGGAGGGCACGTCCGTGCGTGTGGCCACGCCCCCGGTATTCGGCGTAGGTCGCGGCGCTGTGTTCATCGTGCTGCATGCTGATGAAGGCCCAGTGATAGACCGCACCCCGGAGACGACCATTGCACGCGTGCCGCATCACGACCTGTTTGCGTTTCCCGCTTTGCCGGGTCACCGGGGCGATGCCGGAGTGGGCACGCAGGGCGTGATAGTCGCGGTCGGCCAGGAGCTGCGCCGCTTCGGCGAACATCGTGGCCGACACACGACTCCCGACTCCTACCAAGGAACGCAGAATCCGAACATCGCTCGGCGTCCCATCCGGCCCAGGGGGGACACCGGTGTCCCCGAGGCGAGCGAGCAAGGCGTCGATCTGCCGTCCACAGCTCACCCGCTGATCACTCACGAGGCGCAAGCGCGGCAGCAGCAGGGCAACATGTGCGCTCGCGGCTTCCACGGTTCCCGGTGCGACAGGAAGCGGTGGGGTCCCGAGCGTGGCGAGCACAGCAGGGGCGTCGAACCGCCGGATACGATGGGTGCGTAGAACCTTTTCGATGCGGTGCCGCCTCAGGCGCGTGACCGCTTGCGGAGTCGGCACGGCCTCGAGCAACGTCCAGAGCCAGGGCTCGTCGGCTGCGGGAACGAGCTCAAGCATCTGGGGAAAGAAGCGATGAAGTTGCTCCCGCAGGCGGTTTGCCAGCCGGGCAAGCTCATCCCGCAGGTCATCGTCCATCCGTGAGTACTCGCGCAGTTCGATGATGACGGGATCATCGAGCCGTACCCGGCGAAAGGCCGGCCGATCCGTGCGGAGCGACGCCGCCAGGACGAACGCGTCCCGACGGTCGTCCTTCGCCCCGGCCACGGTAAACCGGTCGCGGAAGCGATCGAGCTGCTTCGGGTTGAGCGCGTACACATGGCAGCCTCGCTCCACGAGGGTTTCCACCAGAGCGCCCCGCGGGACCTCGATGGCCACGCTCAGGTGGTCCGCCTGGCCGCCGGCCAGGTCGACGAGCCAGTCGACGAACTCCGCGATCGCGCCGCCGGCGTGGATCACACTCCGCTCGGCCACGCGATGCCCCTGTCCATCGAGCACCCACACTTGATGCGCCTGCGTCGCCCAATCGATGCCCACGAACCAGCCGTACGATTCGTCGTGTGCCACCGCGTCCCTCCTTTCCGCTGCTGTCCGGGATCTCGACCTGCCGCGGTGTCTCGTCTCCCCTGTACAGGCGCTCGTAGCGCGACTCCCCACTGGGCGTGCACCACGGCCCTCCTCGTCGAGGCGCAAGTCCCCCCTTGGCGGCTCTAAGCGCATGGGGCCGCTAGGCGCTCTCGACGGGGTGGCCGAAGACTCCGGCGCTCTTGAACGTCCACGACCTCTCTGTCCGTGAGTTCCCTTGGTGAGAATGGTACAGGGGGCCGCTATCTCGGTATCCCCCCCTGCGCCCTCCGTGGCTCCCATCAACCGCATCCCTGGTATCCTCGAGGCTGCTCCGCGGACACTGCTCGGAACCCGAGCAGCGTGTCTCATTACCCCTTAACGGCCGAGTGCCACAGCCTCTTGGTCACTGAGGTGCCAGTACCTCCTGGTCACTATGATGCTTGGGAAAAACCTGGGAGGTAAGA
>JBOGSE010000394.1:0-2380 GCA_050694895.1 bacterium
GCACGACCTGTCGCGGCCCCGATCGCGGCGCCGGTCGCGGCCCCACCGACCGCGCCGACCAGGGCGCCCACGCCGGCGCCCTTGGCGCTATCGGTCAGTGGATCGAACCCGCTTTGCTGTTTGGCCCAGGTCTGGCATTCGGTCGTATCGCGCGTCTGCTGATTCGCCGTCTGGCCTTTCTGAGGATAGACATAGGCGCTGGGCTGCGCCGAAGGCCCCGATGCGCAGCCCGAGGCCGCCACCGAGAAGCCGATCAACGAGATCCATGAGACGAGCAGGTATCCGGTGTGTGTCATGGCTGAACCTCCGTGAAGGCATTATCGGCCAAGTGTCAGCATCCGCGGGTCACTTGGAATGTCGATCGATGACAAGTGACAGCGTTCGTGGGTCACTCCAGAAACCGCTTTCTGGGCACCGCGTACGGGACGGTGCACAGGAGGGGCTGGTCGGAGGGGTCTCGGCGGCGCAGGGTGTAGAAGGCGATGCGCTCGGCGGCCAGGTGCACCTCGGCACGGACCAGACGATGGACCCAGGTGGGAGCGACCAGAAAGGTGTGGCCGAGCAGCTGAACCTCGCCGCGGTCGTTGGTGCGGCGGAGAAAGATCATGCGGCCCTGCAGGGGGCGCTGGAGATCGAGGGTCCAGTCCGCCGGAAACAGGCGCCGGGGCGGAGCCGCCTCAAGGCGGGGAGCGGACCGGCGCCGCAGGGCCGCGATGAACTTGGCCGATTGGGTCTCCAGGGCCGCGAGCGAGACATGTTCGAAACGGGCCCAGACCTTGGCCTGCCACCGGCCGTTGAAGTTCTCAATCGCCGCCTGGAAGCCGGTCTCCCGAGGCGGGGCGAACACCGGCACGACCTCCAGGCTCAGGCAGACCCGGGCCACCCGGCCGATGCTGTCGGGATGCGTGTGCGTGCCCTGAAAGCGGGTGTCGTTGTCGAACTGCGCGTAGGCGGGCACCCCGACCGTTCGCCAATGCTCGAGCACGGATTCGACCGCTGTTTTCGCGGTGATTTCGCGGCGCGGCCAGGAGGCGGCCAGGCCGCCATGCAGCGAGATCGCGTTGAGCACTTCGACGTGGGTGCCGCCCCGGATCACCAGCCCCGCCACGATGTCGAGGCTATCGAGCTCCGCCTCCCGCCCGGCCACGGCCGGCAGATACCACCCGGGCGGCGGGGCGGGGTGTCGCAGGCGCAGGCGACCATCCAAGGCGCCCCGGCGCTCCAGCACCCGCCCAATGGTCCGTACCGAGGGGACCCCACGCGGTCCCTGCGTCAGCAACTCGCGGTGGATGGCCGCGGCCCCATACTCGCCCAGGTCGCTGGTTGCTTTCAGTTCGCGGCGCAGCTGCAGCACGAGATCCTCGGTCTCGCCCGTCAGACGATTGACCGCGGGCCGGCGGCCACTGGGCTGATCCTCCCAGTCCACTCGATCCAGTCGCTCGTCCCCACCACGCCGGACCGCTCGCTGCACGGTCGACAGACTCACGTGGCATCGCCGAGCGACGGCACGCATCGAGATCCCGCTCCGAACCGCCGCAACCATTTCACGGCGTCGCGCTCCTTGCGAGCTTTTTGTCTCACGCCATCCTCCTGCTCGACCCTTTTCTCAGCACTATACCGACCCGCGGTAGCTGACACCTCACTGACCCGCGGATGCTGACACTTGGCCCATTATCCCATCAGGACGACTTTCTGAATGGACGCCGCCGATGCAGCGCACGCAGCTGGCTCAACATCGGGAGGCCATGCACGCCGCATACGCTTGCTGAAAGCGTGCGCAAGTGGTGCGGGCTCCGCCGGCGCCGTTCGCTCGCCGGTCCCCCGGCTCGGTCTGACCTCTGATCCCGCTGGTCTCCGATCGTCGGCCGGGAGCCTGGAGCGACAATTCTGGACGCCTCCCGGCGACAATTGATGTCAGTCGCGATCCCCGTCTCCCACCTGACGCTCCAGGAGTCGGCAAGCATCGCCAGTATATCTCCGAGATGGTCCGGAACTGGCTGCAAAAATGGGCGAAATGTCCAACCATGGCAGTAGGCCTTCGGTTGGCACTTGGCTTGCTCCGAATCAGGGTTATCAGGTCTGCAATCGTGCAAGCACCCTAAGGAGTGGCGAGCGATCGTGAGGAAGAGAGGTGCCCCCAGGTTCGGCAGACCGACCAAGCCGTCTCAGCGGGTCCTGAACTCGCCGGGGTTCACCCTCGCCGAGTTGATCGTGTTGATCGCGGTCATTGCCATCCTCGCCGTGATGGCTGTTCCGGCCTTCCTCAGCTACTACCACGCGGCCGGATTGAAGGCGGGCGCGCAGCAGGTCGTGACGCTGATCAACCAGGCCCGCGAGATCGCCATCAAGGAGAACGGCAACGTGTGCGTCACGCTGCCGA
>JBOGSE010000395.1:0-2335 GCA_050694895.1 bacterium
GGATAACGCTCAGGAACGACACGATGGCGATCGCGCCGGGCTGCGGCTTGACAAACTTGATGGGCAACCCTTTGCTGGCCAGGACCGCGGCGTCGGTGCTCCACAGGGGTGCGATGACGATCTCCTCCCGCTCGAACAGTTGCGCCAGCGCGGTCGGGTTGGGGGCGATGGTGAACGGCTGGAGTTGCTTGATGGCCTGCCAGGCCGGGTCGAGGTTCGCCTCATCACCGCCGTTGATCTTGGCGGCGGCCATCAAAAAGCCCAGACCCAGGTTCGAGGACGTCGAGGTCACGCCCACCTTTCCGCGATAGGCAGGATCCCACAGGTCCTTCCAACTGGTTGGCGGCTTCGAGACCTTCTTGCTGTTGTAGGCGATGCCGATGAGCGAGTAGGTCGCGGGCACGCCGTAGCCCTGGCTCTTGTCCACAAATGCCTGGTGCACGTGCTTCAAGTTGGGCACGAGGTCGGTATTGGTGCGCTCCAGGATACCGAGGCCGATGAGGCGGAGGTGCGGCGGCTCGCCGTTGGGCGCCAGGTCCACCGGCGATGGCCGGCCCGCGGCCAGCGCGGCCTGCACGCGCGCGACGTACTCGCCGGACTCATCCGGAACGAGGCGCACCTTCATGCCCGCGCGCGCGCGCTCGAAGGGCTCAGCGAGATAGAAGCGATGTGGTTCCTGTGAAGGTCCCGCATAGCTGATCATCACGATCTCGCCCGACTGCCCGCTTGCGAAGGGCACGACGACCATGCCGGCCAGCAGGCCGAGGCACAAGATGGCGACGACACCCTGCTTCATATCAGTTCCTCCTCCCGTTGGTCGGGCGGTGCACCCGCCCGCCGATCGTCCACACGCTCGCTGCTGTTGATGAACCGGAACAGGTTGGCGACGAACCGGAACCGATCGCCGCGAAAGATCGTGTCGGTGGCTTCGATCGATACGTCGCCTTCCAGATACGTCATGCCTTCCAGCCGAAACAACGGCGCGCCGCGACGCACCTCGAGCAGCCGTGCAAGTCGCGCCGTGGCTACTATCGGTGTGATCCACCGCTCCTCACGATAGAGGTGCAGGCCGAGGGCGTTCTCCAGCAGGTCATAGAATGAGGCGTTCTCGAGCGGCAGCTGGGACAAACGCCGGCCGACGACCTCGGGGAACACCGACGTCGACAGGCAGGCCGGCGTGCCATCAACGAACCGAAGTCGCTGGATACAGACATAAGGCGCGGCGCCGTCCTCCGGGCGGCCAAAGAGCCTGTTCCGCTGCGGTGTGGCGGGGATCTCATGCATGTTGAGGACACGTGAGTGGACGGCGAGCCCCTGACGGGCCATTTCCCGCGTGAAGGAAAGCAGATTGGTCAGCCGGCGTTCGATGGGCGGACTGGCGACGAAGGTCCCTTTGCCCTGGATGCGCGAGACGACGGCGTCGCGGGCCAGGTCGCTGAGAGCCTTGCTGACGGTAATGTGGCTGACGTGGAAGCGCCGACAGAGATCTGCGGTGGGCGGGAGGCGGTCGCCCGGCTTGAGGATCCCCGTCTTGATCATGGCCACGAGCGAACGCTTGAGTTGCTCGTAGAGCGGCACGGCGGCTTCGCGCCGCAGCGGCATCTCCGGCCTTTTGGGAAAGGCTCCCGCCACCCGGGTGGCCATGGATTTACATATAAATATGCTTTTGTGCCTTACGTTCCCTGCCTCAGCCAGGCTCCGTGGGGTGCGCCCGTCACCCCGCCGTCTGCAGCCACGGTCCGACCGCGCACCAGCACCCGGTGAATCCACCCGCGCATGTGCCACCCAAGGAAGGGCGAGTGAGGATGCCGCGAGTGGAGCCGGCCAGCCTCCACTTGCCACTCGCGATCGAGATCCACCAGCTGGAGATCTGCGTCGGCACCGATCTGGATCTCACCCTTCCGTGGCCACAACCCGGCGATCTTTGCGGGATTCGTTGACATGAGGTCCGCGAGCCGCCTCAGAGAGAGCCCTCTTCGATGAACGCCTTCGGTGAGCATGAGCGGCACCAGCGTTTGGATCCCGCTGATACCACCCCACGCCTGCCAGATGTCGTCGTCGCCCCGTAGCTTGTCCTCGGTGGGACACGGTGAGTGGTCGGAAGTAATGCAGTCGATATCGCCGCTGAGGACCGCGTCCCACAAACCCTGCTGGCGCGTGGCATCCCGCAGGGGCGGCGCGCACTTCGCCACGGGCCCCAGACGCACCAGATCGTCATCCGTCAGCGCCAAGTAGTGACCGCACGTCTCCACGGTCACCGGCTGTCCCGCGGCCCTCGCGGCGCGGATCATCTGCGCTCCTTCCGGCAGGCTCATGTGGACGATGTGCAGACGGC
>JBOGSE010000396.1:0-2291 GCA_050694895.1 bacterium
TCGATCGGAGCCAGACAAAGGCCGAGGTCGTCGAAGTCTGGAAGCGTCACTATCTGACGATCGGTCACCGCAAACTCGGCCGGTTGCTGCTCGGGCGACCCCTCGAGGAGATTTTCAAAACCAGGGAGTGACAACACGCGCGAGGGCTTCGAGCCCCTCCAGGTCATCCAGGTCCAGCCACTGCAGCATGACGCGCTGCACCCCTGACTGCGCCAGACGTCCCAGTGCGTCTGCGAACGCCCCGGGCGTGCCGACGATGACGCCCCGCTCACGCAGCGTCTCCTCCGAGCGGCCCCGGAGATTACGGCGCACTTCGGCATCATCTCGTCCGAAGACGATGCCGGTCATCAGCGACCGGCGGACGTCGGCGGGCCGGCGCCCGTGGCGCGCGAGCAGCGCATCCAGCCGGTTGCTCAGTTCGACAAACCTGGCGGCCGGCACGAAGACGGCGTTCCACTCGTGGGCGTAGCGCGCTGCCAGGGGAAGGGTGCGCCGGAGTCCGTTACCGCCGATCAGAATCGGCGGGCCTCCAGCCCGCTTGGGCCTGGGGAGAAGCACGGCCTCGCGTAGACGGTAATACGTCCCGTCGAATGCGACGGGTTCGTCACTTCGAAGCAACTTGATGATGACTTCCAGTGCTTCACCGAGCCTGGTGAACCGGCCGCGCAGATCGAAGCCGTAATTCGCATGCTCGCGCGCCTGCCAGCCGGCGCCCAACCCGAGGACAAGGCGGCCGCCCGAAAGATCGTCTATGGCGGTGGCCATGCGCGCGGTCATCACCGGATGACGGAACGATGCTGGGGTCACGAGCGGGCCAAATGCGATCCGCGCTGTGTGGCCGGTCAGCCACGTCAGCGATGTCCACAGCTCGAGGGAATCGAGATCCGGTGGACTGGCATTCGTGAAGTGATCGGACCGGTAGAGGCCCGCGAATCCCAGCTCTTCGACCGCGGTCGCGATGCGCTGCCAGCGAGGCCAGTTGAGCCCGTTCTGTACCTCGATCATGATCGCGACATCCATGCGCTCCACGTTCCCGCGCGCCGCACGCGATTCCTCTGGATCGCCTCGAGTGCCATGAGAAGATGCGGGTGAGGACGACGTGCAGGATCAGGGCTCGCCGTTGAGCAAGCGCGATGCCCGTCAGGGCGTCTGGTACTGAATGCCTCCCATGGCGTTGACCGTGGCGGTGCCGGACCCCATCCAGTTCTGGACCGCCACGGTGTACACGGCCGCCGGCCGGCCGAAGGCGTCGAAGGTCACGACCTGGCTCGCCGTGGCGGTGACCTGATCGGGTAGTCGGGTGTTCTCTGCGAACCCTCCACCGCTGCGCGCGATGACATAGGCGGACGAGGCCGCCACGAACGTGACGGTGTATGCAGCCCGCTCGGCCTTGGCCCGCTCCTGTGCCTGCCGGAGGTCGGATGCCACCTGGGCCGTGCCGAATCGCAGGCGCTGCTGGGCCGAGTACCCTTGCCATCGCGCGAAGGCCAGCGTCATCGCGACGACCATGACGAAGCCGACGATCAGCACTTCAAGCAGGCTGAAGCCATCCCGCTGCGCCACCCGACGCCGATCGGCCCCAGGCCGGAGGCTCACGGCGTGCCCTCGCGCCACACGGGCCTGACGCCCGCGAGCGCCTCGTTGCCCTGCACGACCTCATACAGGTTCGTCGTGGGGAAGTACGGCGGCGTGAACCCTCGGCTCATCCGGCGGTCGTATCGGAAGTCGCGGCCGTACCCCGTGACCGGGTTGCCAGTGTTGGGATCGAATGTCCCGAAGGCCCCATAGTACTCTTCGATGATCCCACCGATCAGGCGCACCGTTCCCCGCGGTGATCCGACATTGTAGTTCTGGACGTTCACCGAGCTGTTGAAGCCGTCTCCTACGATTCCCGCCATCAGTACGGCGTGAAGGTCCAGATCGTTGGGCGCGACGGTCGTAATCCTGATCTCGTTGCCGGCTGAGTACAGCCCCAGCACGTTGAGCGGGTTGTCGTTGGGATTGGTGACGACCGGGGGGCGCTCGTAGCGCAGATGATCTGTGATGTCCATCCGGCCGGAGGTGACGATGGACGTCTGCTCGTTCTCCTCGAGCGTGCCACCCAGCGACAGGATGTTCCCCTGAACGTAGATGATCGCGGCGTTGGCGTTCCCCGGTCCCTGCCAGCCTTTCGGGACGCCCGCAAACGTTCGGGTCGATGGAGACCATGCCGTATTCGTGACGGTCGTCGTCCCGGCCGAGCGGTCGATCGTGACGGTCACGGTCTGGCCGCCCTGGACGAGCGTGTAGAC
>JBOGSE010000397.1:0-2443 GCA_050694895.1 bacterium
AGGGGCCGGCGACGCTCAACCAGGTGACCGACCCCGATCGCATCCTCTATCCGCTGAAGCGCGCCGGCGGGCGCGGGGAGGGGAAGTGGGTCCGCGTCGCCTGGGACGAGGCGCTGGACGACATCGCCTCGCGCATTCGCAAGGCGATCGCAGAGGACCGGCGCAACGAGGTCATGTACCACGTGGGCCGGCCCGGAGAGGACGGGTACACCGAGCGGGTGCTGGCGGCCTGGGGAGTGGATGGACACAACTCGCACACGAATGTCTGCTCCAGCGGCGCCCGCGCGGGCTACCATTTCTGGACCGGCATCGACCGTCCGAGCCCCGATCACGCGAACGCGCGCGTGATTCTACTGATCAGCAGCCATCTGGAGTCGGGCCATTACTTCAACCCGCACGCGCAGCGCGTCATGGACGGCAAGGCGAGCGGGGCCAAGCTCATCGTGTTCGATACCCGCCTCTCCAACACGGCGACACATGCGGATCATTGGATCGCGCCGTATCCCGGCTCCGAGCCCGCGATCCTGCTCGCGATCGCCAACTACCTGATCCAGCACGACCTGTACGATCGAGAATTCGTGCGACGCTGGTGGAACTGGCGGGAATATCTTACGTACGAGCACCCCCGCGCCGAGCCGACATTCGAGACCTTCGAGCGAATTCTAAAGACGCTCTATGCGACCTACACGTTCGAGTTCGCGGCGCGGGAGTCGGGCATCGATGCGGCGACGCTGGAGCAGGTGGCGAGTGTCGTGGCGACGGCCGGGCAGCGCCTGTCGACGCACAACTGGCGCAGCGCTGCTGCCGGTAACCTGGGAGGCTGGCAGGTCGCGCGGACGCTGTTCCTCCTCAACGCCCTCCTCGGTGCGGTGGCCACCCCAGGGGGCACGTATCCCAATGCCTGGAATAAGTTCGTGCCACGGCCGATCTATACGCCCCCCCATCCACACACCTGGAACGAATTGACCTGGCCGCTGGAGTACCCGCTGGCGCTCAACGAACTGTCCTACCTGCTCCCTCACTTCTTGAAAGATGGGCGCGGTCATCTGGAAGTCTACTTTACGCGTGTCTACAATCCGGTCTGGACGAATCCGGACGGCTTTTCCTGGATCGAAGTTCTCACCGACGAGCGCCTGGTCGGGCTGCATGTGGCGCTGACTCCCACCTGGAGCGAGACCGCGTTCTTCGCCGACTACATCCTCCCGATGGGCCACGGTTCGGAGCGGCACGATCTGCACTCCTACGAGCAGTATGACGGCCAGTGGATCGGGTTCCGCCAGCCGGTGCTGCGGGCGGCCCGCGAGCGGCTGGGCGAGCGCATCACGGATTCGCGCCAGGTGAATCCGGGTGAGGTCTGGGATGAGAACGAGTACTGGATCGAACTGTCCTGGCGCATCGATCCCGATGGGCGGCTCGGGATTCGCCAGTTCTTTGAGTCCAAGACGCATCCGGGCGCCAAACTCAGCGTCGACGAATACTACGAGCACATCTTCGAGACGTCCGTGCCCGGGCTCCCCGAGCGGGCCGCGGCCGAAGGGCTGTCGCCGCTGCAGTACATGCGCCGCTACGGGGCGTTCGAGATTCGGAAGGGGGTCGGCCCGGTCCACGAGCAGGAGGTGCCGGCATCCGAACTCGCCGACGTCCGGGTGAACCGGTTCGGCCGCGCCTACACACGCGCGGCAAGGCCGTCCGATCCCAACATCGTGCCTCAGGGGACCCCCGAGCCGGATGCGGACGGGCGCCGGCCGGTGGGCGTGCAGGTCGACGGAAAGATCCTTCAGGGCTTCCCTACGCCGTCTGGGAGGCTGGAGTTTTATTCACGCACGCTCGTGGAGTGGGGATGGCCGGAGTACGGCCTCCCGACATACATCAAGAGCCACGTGCATCCCGACAATATGGAGCCCGATCAGATGGTCCTGATCTCTACGTTTCGCCTGCCGGTGCAAATCCACACGCGCAGCGCAAACGCGAAGTGGCTGAACGAGATCGCGCACACCAATCCGCTGTGGATGCATCCGATAGACGGGACCCGGGTGGGCGTTGTGACGGGCTCTCTGGTGCGGGTCGAGACCGAGATTGGCTCCTTCGTCGTCAAGGCCTGGGTCACCGAAGGGATTCGCCCGGGCGTCGTCGCCTGCAGCCACCACATGGGACGCTGGAAGGTCTCGGATGCGGGGCAGCGGCAGATGATGGCGACGGTAGATCTCAAGCGCGGCGACAATGGGTGGACGATGGAACGCAAGAAGGGCGTGGGCCCCTATGCATCCTCTGACCCGGACACGTTGAGGATCTGGTGGACCGATGTGGGGGTCCACCAGAATCTGACCTTCCCCGTGCATCCCGACCCGATCTCAGGCCAGCACTGCTGGCATCAGGCGGTGTGGGTGCGGAAGGCCCGGCCCACCGACAGGTACGGCGAGATCGTGGTGGATACCCTGAAGGC
>JBOGSE010000398.1:0-3583 GCA_050694895.1 bacterium
CCGCCGGATCGACGCTTATGCCGCCATGATGGGCGCGCTCGAGCAGGGCCGCATTGGGCATGGTCACGGTTCGGTGTCTCCTGTCTCGCCCTGGAGTGATTGAGGGCTACAGCCTGTGTCTCACGTCATCCTGACAGACAGGGTCCCTCTTCCGGGTCCCGGGGGATCAGCAACCTCGTACGTGGGTCAGCATATGTTTGGTCAATCCTGCACGACCGACGAATCCGGCTCGGTGACTGGTGATTCCGTATAACTCGCGGCTGCAACGGACCGTCCGACCGCTTCGCGGTCGTCCGGCCGCTGAGCCGCAGGGTCGTTCTACGGACCACGCGGCTTTCGGAGGTCAACATCGTGAGCGCTGAACGCCAGTTCAAGAAAGCGGCGAAGCGTGGCGATCCCGTCGTCATGATCAACTTGGGCTCGCCGGCGATTCGTAATCCCGGAAAGGGCATAGCCAAGGTCACTCCGTTCGCAACAAAGTTCGGGTACGAATATGTGGGAACCCAGCAGGCGGTCCTTCCTGGCGTTAGGGCTTCGACCCTGATGGCGGAGTTTCGCCTCCGTAGCAACACATCCACAGCACCCCCGCCAGCGACGGACATACCCGAGCAACTTCGTAGACTTGGAGAGCTTCGTGATTCTGGGGTCCTTACGGAGGAGGAGTTCCAGAGCAAGAAGGCTGATCTTCTGAGGAGACTCTGATCCAATAGGATTTGCCGTAGAACAAGGGCATGCAACGGACGCCTCCTCGCTGTTTGGAGTGGGTGGGGACGAGGCAGTCAAAGCCGTCGGGGCTGTGGATAACTTCCTCAGGCATGAACCCCCTGGAAGTCGAGCTTGGCGGCGATGAGATAGGCCATCGTGATCAGGTTCTTCTTGGTTCGATACCCGCGGGCCCGGCGCTTCGCCGCTTGAATCAGCGAGTTGATTGCCTCGAGGATGCCGTTGTTGATCCGCTTGGTGTGCCAGCGAAGGATCCCCTCCCAGTGCTGGCGCACCGTCTCGGCGAAGGTAACCATGGGCTCGAGCCTCGACCGCTTCGCTCCCCGGCACCACCGCGCGAGATAGGCCTCGGCCTCCTCGGGCGGCTGCTCGTAGAACTGGTCGAACTGCATCCGCCAGCGGTAGGCCCGGGCGGTGGCGAGCGCCCATCCCTTCGCCAGCAGGAACCGCAGCTCTCCGACTCGGTCAGGTTCTCCTGGCGCTTGAGCCAGAGATAGCGCGTCCCGGTGAGCAGCTCTGGCCGGCGCTTCTGCTCCTGGCGACGCACCTCATCCACCGCCTTGGTGAGCAGCTGGATGATGTGGTCCCTTCCCTCGGTGGCAAAGAGCAGCTGCGGGCCCCTCGCTCCGGCGAGGTCGACGAAGAGGCTGATGTAGTCCTGGCCTCGGGCGGCGGAGGTCTCGTCGATCCCGACCGAGGCGACGGCGTTCATCGAGACCTTGTCCGCGGGCGGCCTCCAGGTAGTGGTCGAGCATCCGCCACAGCCGAGTGTCGTGCTCGCCCACGAGATCGGCCACCGCCTTGACCGGCATCTCGGCGAGCAACTCCATGAGGAGGGCCTCGAACAGCAGGGTGAAGCCCGGCTCCGGCCTCGCCCAGGGGAGCCCGATCTGGCGCACCCCGTGGGTGGGGCAGGCGACCCGGGGCACCCGGGCATGGAGGTAGGCCTGGTGCTCGAAGAAGTTGAGGTGGCGCCAGGTGCGCATGGTGGTGTCGTGGACCGGACACTCGCCGGCATCCTTCTCGGGGCAGGGGAACCTCGATCCCTTCCGGAAGTCGAGGTAGAGGTCGAGGCGTCGTTTGCCGGCGTCGAAGTCGGTGCGGGCCACGAACCAGGGCTCGGGAAGCCCCAGCGCCATGCGAAACAGCTCGAGCTTGTCCATCGGTCTGCTTCCCCTCCTGCGATCGAAGACCGTCGGGGAAGCGCCCGGAATTCTTTCGAACCTGTGCGCCACGCGCCAGCGGAGCGGGCAACCGAAGCGGGGTGGGCCTGTGGACAACAGGGCGCAGGGGCAGTGGACAAGCGTAGCGGGACCGGGAACTACGCCCTGAATGTCCGATCAGCTACCCACTCGGAACAGCGAGGAGCCCCTAATCGCCGCGGGTGAGCGGGTTCTTGCGACTCGCCGAGAGCCGGGGCCCAACGTGATCGGCGATGCACGCGTCGACCAGCAGCAGGCCACGCAATGGTCTACGAGTGGCCGGAGCATCCTTGCCCAAGCCTATGGCACAGATTGTGCTCACTACGTGGCCTTCCACAAGCATGGCGGCGGGCACATCGCCTTCACCGATGCATTCCGCGCCCAGGGAGTGCTAAAGGCTGCGGCCGACGATCTGTCCGGCGGGCATCTCTTCGACCTGCGCCAACTCATCGAGGCAGAAGTGTTCGATGATTTTCTCGAGCAAGCCGAGCACCTCCACGCAGCCGGCTATCATCCAGCGGCCGCCGTGATCGCGGGCTGCGTTCTTGAAGAAGCGCTACGCAACCTCTGCGCGAAGCACTCGGTCGCCGTCGCGCCGAAGCCAAAGCTGGACCAAATGAACGCGGATCTCGCGAAGGTCGGCGCGTACTCGAAGCTGATCCAAAAGCGCGTGACGGCCCTCGCTGATCTTCGGAACAAGGCGGCCCACGGAGAGTGGACTGACTTCAATGCCGACGACGTCGAAAAGATGCTGAAGTCCGTGCGCCGGTTCCTGGAAGAGTACCATGGGTAGCGTTTTTCGCGCCGCCGTCTAACTCGCCGATGGAGCCGACGGCGCTTCGCGCCGCGGCTCAGCGCCCAATCCGTTATACGGCCGGCTACCAAGTTGTGGTGCAAGGGTGAGGAGCGCGTGAACGGCGTGAATGGGAGAGGCGATCTCCTCTTCGAAGTCGTTCGCGGAACCGAAGAGGGCCTCCTCAAGGCTGAAAGCTACAAACCGCTGACGCACGCGCTCGTTCTGGCGCGGCACGACGGCAAGTTCCTGTTCATGCTCAACCGCGACCGTCGAACTGGGAAGTACCCGGAGGTCGCATTGATTCCGGCGAAGGTGCGCGCGAGTGTGCCGCACGGTAATTGCTCAGCCTCCCGAGGGTATTCGCGCGGATCGCGCGAATTGCCAGCACTTCTCGCGCGCGGTCGGGTAGAAGCCATGATCAGTGGGCGATCCAGAGCGGGAGCGGTACGAGGCCGAGATCGAGCGCCTGCGCGCGATCATGGCGGAGCAGGCCGCGCTGATCGAGCAGCTGCGCTCGAAGGTGGCCGAACTCGAGGCCCGGCTTCGGAAGGACTCGGGCAACTCCTCGCTCCCGCCCGCCCGTGATCGCCTGGACCGCCGGGCGCGTCGGGCCCAAGAGCGCGCCGAGCGCAAGGCGGCTCGCAAGGTCGGTGAGGAGGACCCTGCCCGCAAGCCCGGCAAGCAGCCGGGGGCTCCGGGGTCGACCCTGTGTCGTCGCTCTGCCGACCGCACCGTCGTCCATCGTCCCTCGACGTGTAGGGGATGCGGCCGAGCCCTCGCTGACGCCCCCGTCGTGGGCCGAGCCACCCGCCAGGTGCTGGAGATCCCCGAGCCGCACCTGGAGGCCACCGACCACGTGGCC
>JBOGSE010000399.1:0-4207 GCA_050694895.1 bacterium
TCTTTGGGATAGATCACGGCCCATTGCCCTGGAAAGGCGAGCGTCGAGGCCACCAGCGCATTGGGCTCCCGCAGCTTCATCTGAACGGTGTGCCGGTCGACCGCGGTCAGGCTGGCGACCTGCGAGAACAGTTCTCGGCCGCGAGAAGCGATGCGACCCCATCGGGCCAGCGACGCCACGACGTCGTCGGCATTGAGCTCCCGGCCGTGGTGAAACTGGATACCCTGGCGCAGGACGAACGTGTACGTTTGCCGATCGGGCGAGACCCGCCACGACTGGGCCAGCAGGGGCATCGGTTGGCTCTTGCTGTCGAGCGCGAAGAGCCCCTCGTACATGAAGCGGGTGATATCGCCCACGATCGCCGCGGTCGTCCAGTGGATGTCGAGCGTAGGCGGCTCCGCATAGTGCGCGTAGCGCAGGGTTCCGCCCCGCCGCGGCTGGGCGACAGCGCCGGGGCCCGCAAGCAATCCGACGAGTAGCGCGCACGCGCAGACCGAGACGATCGCGATTCGTCCCCACCGGTCCATGGTTTCACCCCCGTTGACGATCCCAACAGGCAGGGAGGGGACGGTGAGTCCCCTCCCTCGCAGTGCGGGCACGTTCAGCGATCAAGCCACGCGTTCCACCAGATGTGAGTCGGGACGTTTTCGTAGCCCTTGAGTTCTTTTCGATGCAGGTGCAGAAGGAAGTAGTCGCCGAACTTGATCGATCCCGCCTCCTCGTACCACAGCTTCTGCATCCGATTCCAGAGGTCTTGCCGGACCTTCGGATCTGAATGCCGGCGCAGCAGCGTCATCATCGCGTTCAGATCCCGGTTGTCGAACCAGCCCGGCCAGGTGGGGTTGAGCGCGAGCATGAAGACCGGGTCGGGCACAAAGCCAAACGCCGTACTGAAGGCGTCGTACAGTTCGGGCCTGGACCGGCGCGAGACGACCGTGGCCCAGTCCACAACTTGAAGATCAACGGTGAAGCCGGCCCGTTCCAACATCGGCTTGACAAGCTGCGCGGTTGTGCCGTAGGCGACGTATTCCATCGTCGTCACCCAGCGCACCGGCTCGCCCTTGTAGCCGGATTCCGTGAGCAGCTGACGCGCCTTCGCGGGGTTCTTCTGGTTCACGTACTCCTTGCCCGCATCCGTCCACATGTAGTGCTCTTTTGGCATGAGGCCGGGGTCGAGGCGCCAGAAGCGCGGCTGCCCATAGGACGCCCGCATCACGGACTCCTGGTCGAGGGCGGCCTGGAAGGCCTGGCGGATTTTCTTGTTCGACATCAGCGGCGACTTGTTGTTGAACACGGCCGTGAGCCAGGTTGCGGTCTTGTTGATGTAGGGCACGAAGTCGGAGTCGGCCCGCAGTCGGTCGTACTCGTCCGGAGGCACGGTCTCCGCGAACTGGTACTCGTTGCGCTTCACGCCCGCGATCCGCACCGCGGGATCGGGTACGGGGATGATGTAGATCGAATCGAAGTAGGCGTTCTTCTTGCCGGTCGCACCATCGGGATCTTCGGAGCGGGCGACGTAGCCATCAAATCGGTCGAGGCGGATGTGTCGGTCGGGCAGGTGCTCGACGAACCGGTACGGTCCGGTGCTGATGAATCGCTTGAGCGGCCCGGCCCCGGCCTCGTCAATGGTTTCCTTGGGGAAGATCACGGCCCCCTGTCCTGAGAGGCCGAGATACAGAGGCAGCAGCCCGTTGGGTTCGCGCAGCTTGATGACGACAGTGGAGGCGTCTTGCGCGGTGACCGAGGCCACGGTGGCGAACATCGCGCGGCCGTTCGCCGCCATGCGCCCCCATCGCTCGAGCGAGGCCTTGACGTCGTCGCTGCTCAGGTCTTTGCCGTTGTGGAACTTCACCTTGCGCAGGGTGAATGTGTACGTGAGCCGGTCGCCACTGATGGTCCATTTGTCGACGAGCATCGGCTTGGGCTCGAACTTGTTGTTGAGGGCGAAGAGGCCTTCGTTGACGTGGTACATGATGTGGCTGGTGATCGCGGCCGTCGTTCCGTGCTGATCCAGGGTGGGCGGCTCGCCGATGTGCGCGATCCGCAGCGCCCCGCCCCGCCGCGGCTGGGGTTGTGGCTGCGCCGAGGCCGGGATCAGCGGCAGGACCATCAGGGCAAGGATCACAACTAGAACGGACGCGCGCACCGGCAAGAATTTCATCTGTCGTCGCCTCCCGAGAATTTTCTACCGTCCTTCAAGCCAGCTGTTCCACCACACTTGCGTGGGAACGTTGAGGTAGCCCTTGAGTTCTTTTCGGTGGAGCTGAAGCCCGAAGTACTCGCCGAATTTGATCGTTCCCGCGTCCTCGTACCAGAGTTTCTGCATCCGCCCCCAGAGCTCTTGGCGGACCTTTGGATCTGCGTGCCGGCGCAGCAGCGTCATCATGGCGTTCATGTCCCGATTATCGTACCAACCGGGCCACGTAGACTGCAGCACGAGCATGAGGGTCGGATCCGGCACAAAGATGAAGGAGGTGATGAAGACGTCGTAGAGTTCCGGGCGGGACCGGCGGGCGATCAGGGTCGCCCAATCCACCACCTGCAGGTCCACGGTAAACCCCGCCCGCTCCAGCATCGGCTTGGTCACCTGCGCGGCGGTGCCGAAGTCGGCGTACTCCGTCGTGGTTAACCAGCGCACGGGCTCCCCCTTGTAGCCCGCTTCTGCAAGAAGCTGCCGGGCGCGCGCCGGGTTCTTTTGGTTCACGAACTCCTTGCCCGCGTCGGTCCACATCGGGTGGTCTCTGGGCATCAGCCCTGGATTGATCTGCCAGAAGCGGCGATTTCCGTAGGCTGCCTGCATCACCGCCTCCTGGTCCAGGGCCGCTTGAAATGCCTGGCGGATCTTCCGGTTCGTCATCAGACCAGTGCGGTGGTTGAAAATCGCTCCCAGCCAGCTTGGGACCGAGACGAGGGCCGGGACTATGTCAGGATCGGCACGCAGCCGATCGTATTCATCGGATGGGATGGCCGCCCCGAAGTGATAGTCGCCGCGCTTGACACCCGCGATCCGGACCGCCGCATCGGGCACCGGAATGAACAGGATCGAGTCGAAGTAGGCATGCTTCCGCCCCGCCTGGCCGTCCGGTTGTTCAGATCGGGCGGCGTAGCCATCGTAGCGATCGAGTCGGACGTGCCGATCCGGGAGCCGTTCCACGAATCTGTACGGCCCTGTCCCGATGAATCGCCTGATCTGCCCGGTCCCGGCCTCGTCGATCGCTTCTTTGGGGAAGATCATCGCCGACTGACCTGGAAAGGCGAGGGCCACGAGCAGCAGGGCATTGGGTTCGGGCAGCTTCAGCACCACAGTCTGAGGGTCGGGGGCGGTAATGGTGACACCTACGAACATAGCCCGGAAGCGAGAGACCAGGCGCGCCCACCGCTCCAGCGACGCCTTGACATCCTCGCTGGTCAGATCCTTGCCGTTGTGGAACTTGACGCCGCGCCGAAGAGTGAAAGTGTGCGTCAACCGATCGGGGCTTATCGTCCACTTCTCTGCCAGGAGGGGCCGGGGCTCGTATTTGCTGGTCAGGGCAAAGAGGCCCTCGTTGACGTTGTGCATGATATCGCCGGTGATGACGGCGGTCGTCCAGTGCTGGTCGAGCGTGGGAGGCTCCCCAATGTGGGCGATGCGTAGCGTCCCGCCTCGACGCGGCTGTGGCTGCTGGGCCGCTGCTGGGAGCATCGGCAGCGCGATCAGGGCCACGATCACCACCAGGGTGCATCCGCGGCCTGGGGAGACCGTCATCGTCGGTGGCCTCCTTCTGATGCGTCTTGATTCGTCCAGGTGGTAGGAAACTGTGTCGTGAATTATAGCATGATGCCTGTATCCCTCCGTGCCGGCTCGATGCCGGGGGATGCCGCCTCCGCGGGAGGTCTCCGGCCCGTGGTGGTGTTCGATTACGATGGGACACTGATCGATTCGTATGAGATCAAGCGGCAGTCCTACTGGTGCGCGGTCGCGGAGGTGCTGCACCTGGGACCGGGAGACCGTCCGGTGGTGGACGCCTCCTATGCCCGGACCAGCGGCGCCCATCGGTTCGAGCAACTTGCCGATACCACGGCGGCGTTGAGGCGTGCGGTCACCGAGGCCGAACGCGACGAGTTCTCACGGCGATACTCTGCCTACAACAAGGCGGCCGAGGGCACAATGTCCGAGTTTCCGGCGGTCCGGTCGATGCTGAGCACGCTGCGGCCTCGCTACGATCTC
>JBOGSE010000400.1:0-3215 GCA_050694895.1 bacterium
GCTCACCGCAATCATCGTGGCGAGCATGACCCCGTACCACCGGATCGCAAGCGGGCCAATCTGAATGAGCACCGGGTCCACGGCGCCGCCAGTGTAGCATCGCGGTCGGAAGCCCTCAAGGCAGGGCGTCGCTGGCGCCCGTGTCCCTGACGGATCGGCGGCAGAGGAGTCGGGCACAATTCCAGCGAACCCAACTCCCCTCGCTCAGAGGGAGGCCTTGCCTGAAGGGGGCGAAATCGCGATGAGGCGGATGGCTGTGCGAGGCATAGTCGTAGCGGTCGCGGTGTTGCTGCTCGCCAGGCCCGCGCCCCCGCCTGCCGTTGGGCAGAGCCTGCTCGAAGATGTCGTCGCCCGCGCCTTCGATGTGGCGGTGACCATTGCGCCTGTCGATCTCCGCATCGACGTGAGCGGAGGACTCGTGCGCTTGTTGACCATCGGGACGCTGCGCGGCAGGGCACGGATCGAGCTGGAGATCACGGCCCCGGAACCGGTGACACGCGTGCGAATGGACCTGGACGGACAGCTGACGGTGAGGTCGGTTCAGGCCGACGGCGCCCAGGTCAAATTCGAACGGTCAGGGGATCTTCTGACCCTGACATTCGCGGAGGCCCTTCGGCCTGGCGCCAGGGTTCCCGTCACCGTGGAGTACGATGGTCAGACATACTTCATCTACAACGAGTTTGTCCTCGTGCATGCGTTCTCGCTCTATCCGCTGCTCATCAGTCCGTTCGGCGACTACTCAGCGAACATGGCGCGCGTGACGATGCAGGTGACCGCCCCGCAGGGCGTGACGGTGGCAACAACCGGCCGGCAAATCTCCGCCGACGGCGGCACACTGCGCTGGGACTCCGACATTGCCGTCCCGTGGGTCGCGGTTGCCGGCGGGCGGCGCCACCGGCGCGTCGACCGGTCCGTGGGGAACACGCGCGTGCAGCTCTACGCGATCCAGGGCGAGGACCGCAACCTCGACAAGCTCGCCACCTACACCGGTCAGACGGTCGAGTACTACAGCCGGCTTCTGTATCCGTTCCCTTATGTTGAATTGAAAGTCGTCTCCCTGCTCATCGTGAGCGGCGGGATCGGGTACCCCGCGTTGATGCTCATCGACGACCGTGCGTTTGCGGGTACCCTCCCGGGTGGGCTCAACCGCGACTCAAGCCTGTTCGGCCTGATGGCGCACGAAGCGGCGCACTCGTACGTACCGGGCCAGATGGCGATAAAGGGCGTGGGATGGATCTGGCTGTCGGAGGGCTTCGCGGAATATCTCTCGCTCATGGCGCTTGAGGCGGTCATGGGCCCCCAGGCGTACGGCCGCGAACTGCAGGAGGAACGTGACCAGTACGCCGAGATCGCGGGAACCCGCAATGACCGACCCATCAGCGCGTTCGCTCGCGCGAACTACGGCGGTGCCGCCTCGAGGCGCGTGATCTATGCCAAGGGGTCTCTCGTGCTGCACATGCTGCGCTTCGTCCTCGGTGAGGATGCGTTCCGTAAGACGCTGGCGACATATTTCCAGCGGTTTCGCGGCCGATCCGTGCGCGTGGATGACTTCCGCGACGTGGCCGAAGAGGTCTCGGGTCAGAAACTGGAGTGGTTCTTCGACCAGTGGATCAGCCAGGTTGTCCTGCCCGACTATGTCGTGGCGTCGGCGACCTCGGCGCGGACCGAGGACGGGCAATTCCGCACGACCGCCACGATCCGCAACACCGGTACGGGCGCGATGCCTGTAGAGGTCGCGTTTGGCACCGGCGACGGACGCGTTACCCGCCGCGTGGAGGTACCGAGCCGGGGCGAAGCCGCTGTCACGGTCACCACGCCCGCGGCGATCCGTCAGGTCGAGGTCGATCCGAGCAAGTGGATTATTCAGTCGAACTACAAGAACGACACTGGCGAAGTCCGCTGACGTGGCCCGCCGGAACTATCGCTCATCCCGCAGTCCGTAAGCAGCAGAGTTCTGGGCAAGATTCCAGTGCTGGTGTATGAGCGTCCGTAGACGCAAGCCCCGCAGATCACCCCGGTCATCCGATCCCGGCGGCATGCCTCCGACTGACAAGCTGGACCTGGTTGTTGTAGAGTCCGCGTCGAACCCGACCGTTGCGCAGCTGATCGTGGGGATCCTCAAGGAGGCGGGGATCGCCGCGTGGACTCCCGGAACACATCTTCAAGATGCATGGGCGATCAGCCAGACGCGCATGGGACTCCTGTCAGTCGATGTCCTGGTGGCACGGGAGGATATGGACGATGCGCGCAGGGTGCTCGCGAGGGCGCAGAAGGCGACGAGCACCCGTGGCTCGGATGACGCAGACGCCCTGGTGGCGTCGGGTGAGACACTGGAGCCCGGGGAGCAGACCGAAGTTGAGGCTGACGCTCAGGTGCCGCCCCGAACGACTGATGAACTGTGGCTGGAGACCGGCGTCGTCTTGGCGGTCGCACTGCTGCCCCTCTACTACTCGATGATCGCGGATCTCATCTGGCCACCCCTCAAACCTGCCGTCCTCCAGACTGCGTGGTCGTCGATTGTCTTGAACGGAGGTCTCGGTGCCTTATTGCTCTTTCTAATCTGGCGAAGCGGAGAACCGTGGTCTCGTTTTGGTTTGACCCGGCCTGATGCGTTGGATGTTGGCCTGTTCGTGTTTGTCTTATTCGTGGACTACGTCCTCGTTGGAAACCTGTCGTACCTGATCGAGCTTGGTCTCTTCGGAGGCGGCAGGAGTCAACCGGTGCCGTCGTTCGATCGTGTGGATCGCGCCGGGTACATATTGGTGATCGCTGGCACCGCCATCAATGCCTTCTATCAGGAACTCCTCATGCGCGGGTACCTTATTCCGAGGTTCGAGCGACTATTCCGCTCTACATCGAAAAGTCTCCTGCTGACCACTATGCTCTTCGGCGCCTATCACTTGGACCAGGGCATATCGGGCGTCATTGGTTCGACGCTGTCAGGCCTTGTATATGGGGCGGCATTCTGCCTGACCAGGAGGCTGTGGCCCATCGCAGCGGCCCACGCAGGGTATAACCTAGTGGTGTTATTAAGAGACATTTACTTGACGATGTAGGGCTCGTGTGCTAGCGTAACGGTCAACTGAATACGGTTCTCTTATCAAGAGTGGGTGAGGGACGGGCCCGATGACCCCCGGCAACCTGCCGAATCCGGCAAGGTGCCAACCCCCGGCGGGATCCAGTTCCGGCGGATAAGAGGGTGCGATCCCCTCCAA
>JBOGSE010000401.1:0-1210 GCA_050694895.1 bacterium
GGCAGGCTCGCGTTCGAACAGAACGACGACGCGGAAGAGATCCACCCGGGTGAGTTTCAAGATCTCAAAACTCACGACCCGCGCTTCGATCGACACCGAGCCTCCCATAGTCGTCATTTTCAGGGGCTCGCCCTCTCTCGGCATGTGCGGCAGCAGGAACACCGCGCCCTGCTCGTGCCGATCCTCCGTAATGGCCCACACCTTCACGTACCCCTGCTCGATCAGGACCGGCAGATAACGCCGCCGCTCTCTCCAGTTCCACGGCCGGTTTCGTCCCATTAAGAGCGCGTCGAGAAACGAAAATGCCCGCCGCCGATCCAGCCTGAACTTCTGGAGTCCGAGCGGGATAAGGAGATTCGTCAGGAAATCCACGCTGTCGGGGTGGAGCATGTGCAGCCGCAGCCCCAGGTGGAACCCGTCGGGCGTCTCACGGGCGAAGGCGATACGCCCCTGCAGGCCGATCCGATCGTCGAACCAGAGGAACTGCAGCCAGACGTGCATGGCGTCTGGGTTCACTTCCGGAACCAACAGACCGGCGCCCTGGTGATGCACGTCAATCAGCGCGCCGATACCAACGTCTCCTTCTTCGGTTGCATAGCGAACGGGAATGGCGACCGGGATCCGGGGCAGCCTTCGGCGTTCGGTTTTTCGGTGACGGCCGGCGTCCAGCATAGCGAGAAGGCCCTCCATGAGTGCCCGCTCGCTGAGGGTATGCCCCGATGGGGAACCGCATAGTCGCGTCAGTCCGCCATAGGCTTCGGATGCGTGGCTGGATCACGCGTCGGGCGCCAGGGCAAACTCGACGGCCTGTTCCTGCGTCATCGCCCGTCCCTGTGCCCAGGCGGCCTCGAGGACAGCACCGGTCAGCGCCGCCCGGACCGCGGAAACCCCGTGATCATACTCGACGCGGTCGGCAGGCGATAGCGGCGCGCCGATGCGTTCGCGCAGGGCTTCCGCGGCCCCGAACAATCGGGCCGCCCGTTCGTGACGACCGTTGGCCCCCGCAAGGCTGGCGAACCGCTCCAGGGAGTAGGCGATGCCGCGTTTGTCGCCGACCTCCCGCTGGATGGTGAGAGCGTCTTCAAGCAGCGCACGCGCCGAGACATCATCGCCCCGCTCGTGGGCATTCTGCGCAAGGTTACCGAGCGTGTAGGCCAGACCCCGCCGATCGCCCACCTCGCGGCGCATCGCCACGCTGTCCTCAAAGAGC
>JBOGSE010000402.1:0-2470 GCA_050694895.1 bacterium
GTGGAGCTGCTGGCGCGTGATACCGAGCACGCGGGCCGCCTCGCTGAGGTCGAGCGGTTGCGAGACCCAACGCCTCGGAGCGACAGGCACGGCACGCATAAAGGGCGCAAGCTTGCATGTTGCGCGATGTTGGGTCTCGCAAGAGCTCGACCCAGCCTACGTAGACTAGCAAAGCGCCCGAGATGGTGGGTCGCGGCGCTGCACGAGCCGGCCCCAACTGCAACGCCACGGCCCGCGCCTTGACGCCGGGTAGGCGAGGATGTTTCCACCCTCGCCCCCCACAGACCCGGACGTGCAGATTTCCCGCATCCGGTTCCTCACGCGGAGAGGTTCGCTGCGGCGGCGTAGCGGTGGACGATCATGGCGCGAGGAAGCGGATGGCGGACGAGGAACACGTTGAAGCGAACCCATGTGAGCCGCTTGGCCCGCGTTCGCCGTTCCAGCCACTTCCGCCACAGCTTGGTGACCTGCTGACGATACCTGTGCACTTGCCGGATGTTCCCCGTGCGGCCGTAGTAGGCCATGTGACCGACGAGCTTCGCAGACAGGCGGGCGTGCTGCCAGAGCAGCGGCCGATGCCGGTTGTCCCGGCACCAGTCGTTGACGGCTGTCAGCGCGCGAGCAAGGCGGTTCTTCGCCGTCGTTTGCCGCACCACGTTCTTGCCCTTCTGCGATTTCACCCAAGTGTGGGTGAAGCCGAGAAAGTCGAACGGTGGTTCCTTGCAGCCTGCTTGCGTGCCACCGCTACGCTGCGGGCGGAAGTCGATGAAGCGCGTCTTGTCGGGATGGAGCATGAGCCCGTACCGTTCAAGCCGCTTCCCCAGCACCTCCAGCACGCGTTTGGCGTCGTGGTGGGTCTCGAAGGTCATCACGAAGTCATCGGCATAGCGTACCAAGGTCGCCTTCCCCTTCAGGCGTGGTCCCACCTCGTCCTCGAACCATCCGTCCAGCACATGGTGCAGGTAGATGTTCGAGAGCAGCGGTGAGATGACGCCGCCCTGCGGGGTGCCTTCGGTCGCCAGGCGCAGGAGGCCATCTTCCAGGACTCCCGCCTTCAGCCATTTATCGATCATCCGTCGGATGACGCCGTCCGTCACTCGCTGGTCGAGGAACGCTCGCAGGTGGGGGTGCGGGATCGAGTCGAAGTACTTGCGTATATCGACATCCAGCACCCAGTGCTGCCTTTGCCACGTGATGACGCTGAACAACCCGCGCAGCGCATCATGCGCCGAGCGCCCGGGTCGGAAGCCATGCGAGCACGAACGAAAGTCCTGCTCGTAGACGGCCTCCAGCACCATGGCGATCGCCCGCTGCGCCACCTTGTCCTCGAAGGTCGGGATGCCGAGCGGCCGTTGCGTGCCGTCCGCCTTGGGAATGTACGTCCTGCGCACCGCCGGTGCTTGGTAGCGGCCGGATTTGATGCGATCGAGAAGGTCCCTAAGATTGGCCTCCAGATTCGCCTCGTATTCGGTCGCCGTCACACCGTCGATGCCGGTCGCGCCATCCTTGCGGGTCAGCTCGTACGCCTTCCGCATCCATTCCAGGTCGATGACGTGGTGCAGCGAGGTCAGCACTTCTCCAGGCTTGCGCCTCGCCAGTTCGGCTATCCATCGCCGTTTCGTGGACAGGTTTGTCGGGCTCATGTCCCTTCCCATGTTTCCCGTCGATGGCTCTCTCCTCGCGACGCCTCCCTTCCCTCCTGCGGGTCCCGGCGAGCCCGGTTCCCCGCTCTCAGCGGTACTATGAAGGCGCTACGACTTCCCATCCGCGTATCCATGGCCGCTTATTAGTTCGCTTCCACTGCCCACGGGTACCTCCTTGGTTCGTGTCCGCCGCAGCGCTCCCGGAAGGTCGGAGGTCTTCTCCCAGGCCAGGGCTCTTGGTCCGCCGGCGCCCCAACTCTCCGGCTCTCCCTACGTGGACGCGAATGGGATCTCTCAGGTCTTCAGGCGATCCTTCCTGTGCCTTTGCTCCGCTCCGGGACCCCGGTCGAACCGACGTGCCCCTCGCCACTACCGGTCACGTCGATGCTGCCCCCGCGGGGTGGACGACGAAGGCTTCGGCAAGGTCTGATTTCGGGGCTAACACGCAGCTTCGGCACCCGCTGCCATACGCTTCACGCGTGACGTTGCCGCACACGTGCAAGGCTCGCTTCCGGCTGGCTGGCTGGCCTTTACCGGGTGGGTCTCGAACCCCACTGGATCGCTACGAGAGGTTTCAGCTCGTGTTGACGATCATTCGCCTCTCCTGCTCTCCTGACGCAACCACCCTACGATCGCTACTGGCTCAGGTCGGCCGCCGCGCCAGCGACAACCAGATGCCGCCGCCGATCAACGCCACGCCGGAGAGGCGGCCGAGCAGCTTGGCGCGCCACGATGTCATGAACCAGGCTCGCCCCAGCCCGGCCGCCACCGCCCAGCCGGAATCGGTGATTGCCGCGAGCGCCACCGAAACGGTGCACATCACCGCC
>JBOGSE010000403.1:0-1792 GCA_050694895.1 bacterium
ATGACGCCAAGCAGTGCCACGTCACCTGGCTCGCCGAGGATGACCGGTGTATGCCCCTCTCCCTGGGGCAGCGTGATGTAGCATTCTGACATCTGACGCGTAATCGTCGTCCCGTCAGCCAGCGCCAAGTCCACCGGCCGTCTTGGCGTCAACCCGATGGCCTGCCAAACCTCGTGGGGAAGCAGTGTGTAGTTGGCGCCGCTGTCCACCAGGAAGCGAACCGCCGCCTGCCTCCCGTCAACACCCCTGACCGTCCCTTCTATGTGCGTAACACCCATCGTGCCGACCTCCGACCCGGCTCATTCCTCCCGAATCGTAGCATACCAATTCATATCTTCGGCTGCTCCACCGTCATTTTTACCCTCTCCAGCGTCGCCTCCGCGTCCTGCACCTCCGTGGCCCGGGGACGCCAGGTCCCGTAGCGCACGCGCTCGTACGCCCAGCGCAGTGCTTCTAGTTCAGGGACGGCCTGCGAAAGGACATCCTGCAGGCGTGGCTCATGCTCGCGTGGTGTGGCCCAGCCCGTTCGGGGCGCGCCGAGCCGTGCGCCCAGGCGCAGCAGCTCGAGGTAGACACGGCGGATGGCCCTCACCTCCGGAGCCGGACGCTCCTCGCCGGCACCCGCGCCTCCGCCGAACCGTGGCAGAAGATCGCCTAACCCGGCCAGCCAGGCGCGCGTCGACCACACCGATTCGTGCTCGTCATCGTCCTTCTTACGCTCTCTCCTGCGGACAAACACGATTGCCAGCGCCATCCCGAGCAGCAGGAGCGCCAGCAGCGCGGCGACCATGCCCCACCGCGCACCTTCCACGACCTGAGGGTTCATCTCGATCTCCCGCAGGCGGCGCAGCAGGTCGTCGAAGAACGTTGGAGGCGGTTGGGTCTCCGGCACGTCGCGCCGCGGGATTCGCGACAGGATGGCGATGAGCACACGCACGATAATCCCGGCGATGAAGAACATCACCAGGAACACCAGCTCGAGCAGCGGCAGCAACGGCCGCAGAGGCAGCACCAGATAGCTCGGCACGTCCGCCGCCGCGAGGCCCGCCATCGCGCTGGCGCCGAACAGAATCAGGCCGACAACGCCGACGACGAGCAGCAGCCAGGCACGTCCGGGAACCTGCGCGCGCTCTTGCGCGCGGCCACGGTCCCAGATCGTCGCCAGACGTGCGAGCGCCAGCGCCGTCAGGCCGATGAAGAAGAAGGCCACGAACAGTACCGGCAGATCCGGGCCTCCTGCGAGAAACCCCTGCGCGTCGGGATAGATGGCCGCGGCGGCCAGGTAGGCGACAACCATGCCCACGCCGGTTTTGTACGCCTGGTCGACGTCGAAGGCACCGACCTCGCGGCCGCCCAGTGCCAGCCCTCGCCACCACAGACACGCAGCCGCGAACCCGGCAGCCACGGGTTGTGGCACCGCGGGAATCGCGTCATGGGTGGCGCGGAGGAGGATGCCGATCCAGGCAGGGGTCCAGATGGGGATCTCTCGGTAGTACTGCTGATGCACGGCAACGAGCCCGATCGCGAGCCCGACGCCCACGAGTGTGACCCGCGCCAGCCGCAGCGTTGAGGCGCGGTCCACAACGGGACGCAGCGCGAGCTGCGCGCCCAGCAGCATCGCCAGGGCCCATCCCGACGTCAGCAGCGGCTGCGTCTCACCATACAGGCCGCCGCCGATCACCACGATCCACGGGAAGAGCCAGCAAAATTCCATCATGCCGCGCATGGCGGGGAGCACCCGATGCACGCCCGCCCAAAAACCCTCTGAGTGAGCGGGGGCTTCAGTCACAGC
>JBOGSE010000404.1:0-6534 GCA_050694895.1 bacterium
AGTCTTCGACGCTGCGATCGTCGACGGTCAGGATGCGCGTTGCCAGCCGCTCCAACAGGTAGCGGTCGTGTGTGGCCACAATCATCGTGCCCGGGAACTCGCCTAAGGCCTCCTCCAGTGCTTCGCGAGAGGGGATATCGAGATGATTCGTCGGCTCATCGAGCAACAATAAATTTGGCTCGTCCAGCAGCAGCTTTGCCAGGCTCAGCCGCTGCCGCTCACCGCCCGAGAGCATCCCCACGCGCTTGTAGACGTCCTCACCGCTGAACAGAAACCGGCCCAGGTACGTGCGTACCTGCTCAGGGGTCAGCGGCCGGTCCGCGAGAAGCTCATCCAGCACGGTGCCGTCCAGATCGAGATCCTCCGCGGATTCCTGGGCAAAGTACGTGGGGTGTACCCCCGTGCCGAGCGTGACGATACCCGATGTGGGGGCATCCAGGCCTGCGATCAGCCGCAGCAGCGTCGACTTGCCTGCGCCATTCGGTCCGAGCAGACCGGTGCGCTCGCCCCGATGGATCTCCAGGCTCACGTCGCTGAGGACCTCAACGCCTGCGGTGTTTCCCTCATCATCGAACCGCTTCGTGACGCGCTGCAGCCGCACGACGATTCGCCCGGACCGCCGTGTCGTGTCCGCCCTGACCCGCATTGCGCGCTCCGCGCGCGGGCGCTCAATCGCGTCGGCCTCGATGCGGGCGAGCATCTTCTCACGACTGTGGGCCTGCGCGGCGCGCTGGCCCGCCTTGTAGCGGCGGATGAAATCTTTGAGCTTCTCGACTTCGTCGAGCTGCCGCTCCCAGGCCTCCTGCTGCAAGCGCGCCTTTTCTGCCTTCAACTGCACATATGTGGAGTACGCGCCCGGGTAGGCCTCAACCCGGCCGCCCTCCAGATCGAGCGTGCGCGAGGTCACGGCGTCCAGCAGGTAGCGGTCGTGGCTCACCACGATGCACGCGCCGGGGAACGCTGTGAGGTATCCTTCCAGCCATTCCGTTGCGGCGAGATCCAGGTGGTTGGTGGGCTCATCGAGCAGCAGCAGGTCGGGTTCGGTCAGCAACACGCGCGCCAGTTCGGCCCGCACGCGCCACCCGCCGCTAAGGACGCCGAGGGGCCGCGCGTGGTCGCCTTCATTGAAGCCGAGGCCCGAGAGCACGGTTCTGGCGCGGACCTCCAGCGTGAATCCGCCCGCATGCTCGAAATGCTCGCGGGCACGCGCATAGTCATCCATGACAGATCGCAGCCGGAGAGGATCGCCGTGGACCTCGGGCGTGGCCATCAGATGTTCCAGTTCCTGGACCCGCGCCTCCAGCGCGCGCACGTCGGCGGCGCCGGCCAGCACATGCGCGAGCACGGTGGTGGCTGAGGGCCCCTCCGGAGTTTGCGGCAGGTAGGCGACGCGCGCCCATCCGGCCAGGCCGACGCGGCCGCGATCGGGTGCGTCCAACCCGGCCAGCAGGCGCAGCAGCGTCGTCTTGCCGGAGCCGTTGCGGCCGATGAGCGCGGCCCGTTCTTTCGGCTCGAGGCTGAACGTGACGCCGCTCAGGATCTCAAGATCGGCGTGGGATTTGGCGACTTCGGTGACGGTCAGGATCGGCATTGGTGTGCTCCTCTCAAAATCGAAACGGGTCGGAGCGATCCTCCGGCCCGTGCCGTCCTGCCGCCTTCATGAATACCGGTTCCGGAATCGCGCTCCCGCTGGCTCGTCAGGGCATACTTCACCCTTGGTCGGGTGCTAGACGAGCAAGAGCGGAAGCGTCACTGCGCGACCTCCTTCGACTGCGGCCTCATCGTAGGCTGGCGTCCAACGGGCTGTCAAGGGAAGCCTATGGTAGAATCCTGCTAACGAAGCCTGTGACTGTGCCTGTGAAGGGGGGAAACGTCATGCAGCACGCGCCCCGTATTGCCGCGATCCTTGTGGTCATCGGGATTCTTGCCGCGGCCGCACCGGGATGGGGGGCCCCCTATCCGGAGCGGCCCATCAAGTTCATCATCCCGTGGGCAGCCGGCGGTGACACCGATGCCATCATGCGCGTGGTAGCGAACCAGATGGAGAAGGAACTGGGCGCGCCGGTGGTGGTCACGAACATCCCCGGCGCGTCGGGCTCGGTTGGCGCCCGTGAGGCGAAGGTCGCGGCGGCCGATGGCTATACGCTCTTCGCCGTCCACGACTCCATTCACACGACGTTCTACACCGGTGTGGCCGACGTCAACTATTGGGATTACACGCCGATCTGCCTGCTGGCGTCGACGCCGTCGATCCTGGCCACCCACACGAAGAAGTGGCGCACCTTCAAAGAGCTCGTCGATGACGCCAAGACCCATCCCGATGACATCAAGGCCGGCGCCACGCTGGGGTCCACCAGCCACTTCTTCCTGGCCCTCATCGAGCGCAAGGCCGGCGCCCGCCTCTGGAAGTACGTCCACTATGAGGGGACCGCGCAGCGCATGACCGCGCTGCTGGGCGGGCACATCGACCTGGGCGAGACCAACCTGACGCAGCTCGACAAGATGCGGGGCGGTCAGATGCGCCTGCTCGGCATCGCTACGGAGCGAAGGCATCCCGAGGCCCGTGTCGTTCCCACGCTGAAGGAGCTCGGGATCGACGTGCTCTACTCCGTCAACCGGGGTCTGCTGGTGCCCAAGGGGACGCCCGAAGCGGCGGTCGATCGGCTTGCGCAGGCCTGCGAGAAAGTCGGCAAAGACGCGGCCTTCGCCGATGCCATGCGCAAACAGGGGACCGATGTGCGCTACCTCAACCGGCAGCAGTATACAATCTTCCTGCGCGAGAACGATGTGCTGAACAAGAACCTCTCGGATGCGCTTGGATACCGGCGTCGCTGAGCACCGCCGTCGCTGAGCACCAGCCGCCGGGGTTCCCATGGGGCGTGACGGCATTATCGGCCTACTGCTGCTGGCGCTGTCCGCGTGGCTCTACGCTCACGCACGAGACATCCCGCGGCCGCCGCTTTTGCCGCTGGGCCCGGACTTCTATCCGCGGCTCCTGCTGGGAATCGTGGCGGCGCTGTCTGTCGCCCTCATGATGTCCGATGTGCGAACCCGCAGGCAGCGGGGCCAGGCGCCCGTCTCACCGGCTGCTCCGGAACCGTCGGGCACCCACCCGCAAGCGGGTACCCGGCGGGTGGGTACCCCGCCAGCCGGGCTGATGGTGTGGATACGACAGCACCCGCAGGTCCTGTGGACGTATTTCCTCTTTGGCGTCTACGCGGTACTCATACCAGTCCTCGGGTTTCGCATCGCGACCGCGGGATTCGTGGCGCTGCTGGTGTGGGCCCTGGGGCAGAAAACCCTGCGGCAGGTCCCGGTTGCGATTGCCACAGGCCTGGTCACCGCGCTCCTGACCCACGCGGTCTTCGAAGTCTACCTGCGCATCCTCCTTCCCAGGGGCCGGTTGCTGTAGGGGGCGATGGGCGGCCCCTGGGTTGAAGCCCTCACCAATGCACTGAGTCCCCAGGTTCTCCTGCCGCTGGCGACCGGCGTGGCTGTCGGCCTGGTCGGCGGTGCCATCCCGGGAATCACGATCACGCTGACGGTGATCCTCGTCCTGCCCTTCACATTTGGGATGGACCCGCTCCAGGGACTGGCCACGATGATCGGCGTCTACGTTGGCGGCGAGTCCGGAGGACTCATCACCTCCACGCTGCTGGGTATCCCCGGCAAGCCCTCGGCGATCGCCACCACGTTCGACGGGTATCCCATGACGAAGCGCGGTGAGCCCGGGCGTGCCGTGTGGCTGGGGATCTGGGCCGGGCTGCTCGGCGGTCTGCTGGCAGGCGTGCCGCTCGTGGCCGGCGCGGTGATCCTGGCGACGCTGGCCCTGTCGTTCGGCCCGTGGGAGTACTTCAGCCTCTTCGTTCTAACGCTGAGCATCGTCTCCGGCCTCTCGGAACGGTCGCTCGTCAAGGGGCTCCTCTCGGCGGCCGTGGGCCTGCTGGTCACTGTCGTCGGCTCGGATCCGATGATGGGTGTCCCCCGGTTCACCTTCGGCGCGGATTTCCTGCGCAGTGGATTTCCCTTTCTTGCGGTGTTGACCGGCGTGTATGCTTTCGCGCAGCTGATGGCCGAGATCGAACGACAGGCAGGTCAGTCGGCGGGCTTGATGCCGGCGAGGACGATCAACCTGTCGGTTTCCCACCTGAGGGTTATTGGGGAGATCCTCGGTCAATGGGGAAATCTCGTCCGCTCGACCCTGGTCGGGCTGTGGATCGGCATCCTGCCGGCTGTGGGCGGGTCCGCCGCAAACATTCTGGCCTACGATCAGGCCAAGAAGGCCTCGCGCCACCCGGAGAAGTTCGGCACGGGCATTCCGGACGGTATCATCGCCAGCGAGTCGTCCAACAACGCCAACATTGCCGGGTCACTGATCACGATGATGGCGTTCGGGATCCCCGGAGACGCCGTCACGGCCGTGATGCTGGGCGCGCTGATCATTCACGGTATTCAGCCCGGGCCACTGTTCGTTTCCAGCCACCCTCACCTGGCCTACGGGCTGTTTGCCGCCTATTTCATCGCGACGATCATTACGGTGCCAATCGAGGCGGGTCTCCTGCGCGTGGCGATTCGCGTTGTCACGGCGCCGCTGCACGTGCTTGTGCCGATCATCCTGGTGCTGGCGACCGTGGGGACGTACGCCCTCAACAACCTGATGGCGAATGTCTGGGCGTTCTTCTTCTTTGGAATCCTGGGCTACCTGATGGTCAAGGCCGACTTTCCGCTGGCGCCGCTCATCCTTGGCGTGATTCTCGGAGACCTGATCGAGATCAACCTCATCCGGGCCCTGATGACCGAGTCCAACCTGTGGCTGTTTCTCACCAGGCCGATCTCAGGCGTGATGCTGGTGCTTGCGGTCGGGTCGTTCTTGCTCGGGGTGTATCAGATGCGCAGGCAACCGCAGGCTGAACCCGCCGGAGGGGCCGAGTAGCGGATGACCGCGGAGGCACGCGCAGATCGGATCACCCGGGTCGGGCTCGCGGGGTTCGGCGCGGTCGGGCAGCGAGTCGCGGTAGCGGTGGAGCAGACGCTTCCCGACCTCACGTTGGGCGCGATCACCAGCGGCGATCTCGACAAGGCCCGGGCGCGGGCGCAGGCGCTGCTGCGCATCGTCCCCCCTGTGGTGCCGCTCCCGGAGGCCGTCACCCTCTCAGACATCATCGTCGAAGCCGCGCCCGCTCTTGCATTCCGCGAGATTGCGTCTGCTGTGCTGGGAGCCAGGAAGGCGCTGTTGGTGCTGAGTGTGGGCGCGCTGCTTGACGGCTACGACGCGTATGCCCGGATAGCCCGGCAGCATGACGCGCGGATCTACGTGGCGTCGGGCGCGATCGGTGGTCTCGATGCCATCGCCGCTGCCGCGGAGGGGGAGATCGAGGCGGTGATCATGACAACGCGCAAGCCGCCGCGGGCCCTGGCCGGTGCCCCGTATCTTCAGGAACACGGGATCGACGTCATGACCCTTCGCGATCCCCAGGTGATCTTTGAGGGCAGCGCCCGCGAGGCGTGCCGCGGCTTCCCGGCCAATGTCAACGTGTCCGCCGCCGTCAGCCTGGCGGGAATTGGCCCGGACCGCACGCGGGTGCGCATCATCGCCGATCCCACGCTTACGCGCAACATGCATGATGTGGAGGTGACGGGCGACTTCGGCCGGTTTGCCGTGCACATCGAGAACGCTCCGTCTGAAAATCCCCGGACGGGGATTCTGACCGCGCAGTCGGTAGTGGCCCTGCTGCGGAAGCTGGCGGCACCTGTGCGGGTAGGGACTTGAGGAGGCTTTCGAATGCCCTTTCCGGAAATCGAGCGCGCGATCGTGGAATTCTTCGTCGACCTGCCCCGCATCGTCAGGGTGGGCCTGGCGCTCTTTTCGCTTCTCATGGAATACGGTGCAATCGTCTGGTTCTATCTGTTCCTGCTGGCGATTGCGGGGTTCAGGGAGTGGCGGAGGCGAGGGCGCGCAGGTGGATTGCGCGCGCTCAGCAGCAACGTCTACGTTGAAGCGGTCCTCATGACGATCGTCGGGCTCGCCCTGCAGGGATTCCTGAACAACATCGTGTTGCACACACTGTGGAATCGTCCACGACCCTTTCAAGTCATGCAGATCGAGACCCTCGGGTCGATCTGGACCACAAGCGCATTCGTCTCCGGTCACACCCTGGCGGCCTCAGTCGCCGCCACCATCTTGTCCCACTACCTTCCGGATTGGGCCTCGGAATACGGAATCTTCGCATTCCTCGTCGGCATCTCCAGGCTGGCAACGGGGATGCACTGGCCTTCCGATGTCCTGGTCGCCTGGTTCCTCGGCATTGGCCTTGGGTTTGTTGTCCTCTACTGGAAGAAGTGGATGATGCGGAGAGGCTAGCCAGCCCTTACTCGGCGCGTGTCCTGATACTGCCGCCGGCGTGTGGCGATCGTGCGCACGTGGTGCTGCACGTGATCTGCAAAATGCTCGACGATCCACCCCAAGGTCTGTGGGCCGTTCTCGGAATGCAGGCCACTCTGTCCCCACGCGTCCGCAGGGGCGTGGCGAAGCAC
>JBOGSE010000405.1:0-5307 GCA_050694895.1 bacterium
TGGACCTGACCGTGCTGCACCTGGCCGTGCCGCAGCTCAGCGCGGACCTCAAGCCCAGCAGCGCCCAGCTGCTGTGGATCATCGACATTTACGGGTTCCTGGTCGCCGGATCGCTGATCACGATGGGGACGCTGGGCGACCGGATCGGCCGCCGCCGGCTACTGCTGATCGGCGCGGCCGCGTTCGGCGTCGCCTCGGTGCTGGCCGCGTTCTCGAAGAGCGCTGAAATGCTGATCGCGAGCCGCGCGGTGGTCGGCGTCGCCGGGGCGACCCTGGCACCGTCGACCCTGTCGCTGATCCGCAACATGTTCCTCGATCCGAGGCAGCGCACCACCGCCATCGCCGTGTGGATCAACCAGCTACTCGGTGGTGCGGCGCCATCGGCCCGGTGCTGGGTGGGGTCGTCCTTCAGTACTACTGGTGGGGCTCGGTGTTTCTGATCGGCGTGCCGGTAATGCTGCTACTGCTGGCGGTGGGGCCGGTGCTGCTGCCGGAATTCCGCGATCCGAAGGCGGGCCGGCCGGACCTGATCAGCGCGGCTCTGTCGCTCACGGCTGTGCTGGCGGCAATCTTCGGCCTCAAGCAGATCGCCCAGGACGGCCTGGCCTGGTTACCGGCCCTGTCCATCTTGACCGGTCTTGCCGTGGGCATCGTGTTCGTGAGAAGGCAGCGACAGCTCGTCGACCCACTGATAGACCTCCGGCTCTTCCGGATGCCCGGCTTCAGCGCGTCGCTGGCGACGTTAGCGCTCGGCGTCATCGTCGTGTTCGGAGGCTTTCTCTTCCTCCCGCAGTACCTGCAACTGGTGCTCGGCCTGTCGCCTTTGCAGGCGGGCCTGTGGACGGTGCCCTGGGCTGGGGCGTTCGTCGTCGGTTCCATGCTTACCCCCTTGATCGTGCGCCGGGTCCGTCCGGCGTTTGTGATGGCTGCCGGTCTGGGACTCGCGGCTGCAGGCTTCGCGGTGTTCACTCAGGTCGATGCAGGCACAGGGCTCGCGCTTTTCGTGAGCGGCTCCGTCGTTTGGGCACTTGGTCTGGCTCCGATGTTCACCTTGACGACCGACCTGATCGTCGGGTCCGCCCCACCCGAGCGAGCCGGAGCGGCATCGGCGATCTCGGAGACCGGCGCCGAGTTCGGCGGAGCACTGGGCATCGCGATGTTCGGCAGCATCGGGATCGCCGTGTATCGCAGCCTTATGGTTGGTGCCGTCCCGGCCGGCGTCCCGCTCGAGGCGGCGGAGGCCGCAAGAGATACGCTTGGCGCCGCCGTCGCGATGGGCCAGCAACTCCCGGACCAGCTCGGCTCGGCGCTAGTCGCCGCGGCTCGCGGGGCGTTCATTCAGGGACTGCAGCTGACCGCCGCAATCAGCGCGGTCGGCGGGATCGGCCTCGCTGTCTTCGTTGCGATCTTGCTCAGACACCTACGCGGGAGCTCGGCGCGTGAGGGTCAGCCGGACCTGGAGCACGGGATCGAGCCGAGAACTTAGTCTATAAACCTCGATAGACTGGAGGAAACAAGCGTTGCTTGAGCGCTGCCAGAAACTTCCCTCTACGGTGTCGATTTCGCGGACCCTCGTTCGACGTGTAAGTAGAGACTGAGTTGTAACCGGTCGAGACCGGCGGACACTCGGCTCCAAACCACAAGTCGAAAGGAGACAAGATATGCGATTCATGGTGCTGGTCAAGGCCAACAAGGACTCGGAGGCGGGCGTGCTCCCCGATGAGAAGATTCTTACCGAGATGGGGAAGTTCAACGAGGAGCTGGCGAAAGCCGGCGTGATGCTCGCGGGCGAAGGGCTGCAGCCGAGCTCGAAGGGTGTACGGGTTCGGTTCTCCGGAGGAAAGCGGACCGTGATCGACGGGCCCTTCACCGAGACGAAGGAGCTGATCGCCGGATTCTGGCTGTGGCAGGTGAGGTCGAAGGAAGAGGCAATCGAGTGGCTCAAGCGCGCCCCATTCGAAGAGACCGAGGTCGAGATCCGCCAGGTGTTCGAGGCCGAGGACTTCGGTGAAGCGTTCACTCCGGAACTGAGGGAGCAGGAGGAGCGCCTGCGCGCGCAGGCCGCGCAGCGCAACGCGGCCGCCAAAGGGGGCAAGCAGGGATGAAACTGACGGTTACTACCTTCTTGTCACTGGACGGAGTTATGCAAGCCCCGGGGGGTCCTGACGAGGACCGGAGTCATGGGTTCCCTCATGGCGGTTGGTTGGTGCCCTACGCCGATCAAGACATGGGACGGATCGTCGTCGACTGGATCGCTGCGGCGGATAGTTTCCTGCTGGGGCGAAAGACCTATGAGATCTTCGCGGCTCACTGGCCGCACGTCACTGCTGAAAATGACCCGGTGGCGACAAAGCTGAACAGCCTCCCCAAGTACGTCGCGTCAAGGACCCTGAGCAAGGTGGAATGGAACAACTCCACTCTGATCAAGGGAGATGTCGCGGAGGAGGTTGCCAAGCTGAAGCGCCGTCCTGGCAGGGAGCTCCAGGTCCACGGCAGCGGCGAGCTCGCCCAAACGCTGATGCAACATGGCCTCGTCGACGAATATCGCCTATGGTTCTATCCAGTCGTACTGGGCAGCGGCAAGCGTCTCTTCCCAGACGGGAGTGTTGCGACGGCTCTGAGACTTGTCGATACCAAAACAACCTCGATGGGGGTCGTGGTCAATTCGTACCAGCCGGCGGGAAAGGTGAAGCACGGCTCGTTCGAGGTCGACCAGTACGATTCCGGAACTAAAGCCCTCTTTGAGCGCCAGGGGCGGTAGCTGCCTCCGCCGGTGGATTGAAGATGGTTTGATCGGTCGCCGTGACAACTCCCGATGCCTACCGTACGATCGACGCGGTCTGGAGGATCGAGTCCGCCAGGCTCATCGCCGGGCTCACACGGATCGTGCGAGACGTCGGTCTCGCCGAGGACCTCGCGCAGGACGCGCTCGTCGCCGCGCTCGAGCAGTGGCCAGCCTCGGGGGTCCCCGACAATCCGGGTGCGTGGCTCATGGCCGTCGCCAGGCGCCGGGCGATCGACGTGCTGCGCAGGAGAACGCGCCTTGAGCGCAAGCACGAAGAGCTTGGTCGCGAGCTCGAGGTCCAGGAAATGGCCGCGCCGGATCTCGACGCCGCGATCGACGACGATATCGGCGACGACCTTTTGCGTCTCATGTTCGTATCGTGTCATCCGGTTCTCTCGCCCGAGGCGCGCGTTGCTCTTACGCTCCGCTTGCTCGGAGGCCTGACGAGTTTGGAGATCGCCCGGGCGTTCCTCGTCCCGGAGCCGACCATCGCCCAGCGAATCGTCAGAGCAAAGCGGACCCTCGCCGAGGCGCGCGTCCCTTTTGAGGTCCCCCAAGGGGCTGAGCTCGCGGCGCGTCTGTCGTCGGTGCTCGAGGTCATCTACCTCGTGTTCAACGAGGGCTACTCGGCGACCACGGGTGAGGACTGGATGCGACCCGCGCTTTGCGAGGAGGCGCTTCGTCTGGGGCGCGTCCTGGCCGAGCTCGTGCCGGTCGAAGCGGAAGTCCATGGCCTCGTGGCGCTCATGGAAATTCAGGCGTCGCGGTTGAGGGCACGCGTGGGCCCGTCCGGAGAGCCCGTCCTGTTGCTCGATCAAGACCGCGCGCGTTGGGATCAACTCCTGATCCGCCGTGGTCTCGCGGCGCTCGAGCGCGCCGAGGCGCTTGGCGGTGCGCTCGGCCCGTACGCGCTGCAGGGCGCGATCGCCGCCTGTCACGCGCGGGCACGTACCCCGGAGGAGACCGACTGGGCGCGCATCGCGGCGCTTTATGATGCGCTGGTTCAACTTGCGCCATCTCCTGTCGTTGAGCTGAATCGTGCGGTTGCGCTCGCGATGGCGTTTGGTCCAGCAGCGGGCCTCGAGATCGTCGACACACTGAGCTCAGAACCGTCACTCAAAGGCTACTACCTCTTGCCGAGCGTGCGCGGCGATCTCCTCGACAAGCTCGGTCGCTTTGACGAGGCCCGCGTGGAGTTCGAGCGCGCGGCGTCGCTCACGAGCAATGCCCGCGAGCGCGACCTGCTCATGGAGCGCGCCGCCGTGTGCGCGCGCGCATTGGCGCCACGGTAGCTGGGGTGACGTGAAAGGAGAGAAAGAGGTCCTCGTCGACGTCTGAGAAGAAAGGGCGGCGGTCCGATGCGAAAGGTCATCATGTGGAACATGGTCACGCTCGATGGATTCTTTGAAGGCCCAAAGAGCTGGGACATAGACTGGCATGAGTACGTGTGGGGCGACGAACTGGAGCAGCTATCGTTAGAGCAGTCGAAGTCGATCGGCATGTTGCTGTTCGGTCGCGTGACATACCAGGGCATGGCCGGTTACTGGTCTTCCGCCAAAGGCGAAATCGCTGATTTCATGAACAACGTTCCGAAGGCCGTTTTCTCAAGAACCCTGGACCGAGCCGAATGGAGCAATACGCGGCTGGTGAAAACGAATGCCGAAGAGGAAGTCGTCAAGATGAAGCAGCAGCCCGGCAAGGACCTTTTCATCTTCGGCAGCGCCAACCTCTCCTCATCCCTCATGCGGCATGGTCTGATAGATGAATACCGGCTTGGCCTCAATCCTCTGATTCTGGGCGGCGGGAACCCCCTGTTCAAACCCAGTCCAGAGAGGATGAAACTAAAGCTCTTGGAGGCAACGACGCTCAACTCAGGGGTCGTCATCCTTCGCTACCAGCCAGCATGAATCGGGGTGTATACTCCACTACGGGCCTACTAGCGGGAGCTTCCAGGAGATAGAGGCAGAGGTTGCCCGGGTAAGAGTGTAGAGGATCTCAGGCGCGCGGTCGTACGCGAGTGGAAAGTGAGGGACGCATCATGACCGCATCAAAGCTCGTCGGGCGGTGGTCGGCCCAGGCCCCGTACCTGCAGAGTGTGCTCCGCATCGTGGCCGCGGCCATGTTCATCCTGGCGGGCACGATGAAGCTCTTCGCCTTCCCGGCCGGTGTCCCCCCGGACGGCGGCACGGTCCAGTTGATGTCCCAGGCCGGGCTCGCCGGCGTCCTCGAGACGTTCGGCGGGGGCCTGCTTCTCCTTGGCCTGTTCACTCGCCCCGTCGCGTTCCTGTTGTCCGGCGAGATGGCGGTGGCGTACTTCCAGTTCGCTTTCCCTCAGGGCTTCTGGCCCACCCTAGGTGTGCCGGAGGAGCACGTTCCGCTCTTCGCGGGCATGGGAACGCGCTTTCTGCTCGCCCGCAAAGATCATGCATAGAATCGTCGCCCTGCTCGTGACGCTCGCCCTTGTGTCCCCTGGGCTTCTCAGTGGCCCTGCGAGGGCGCAACCGTTTACCGCTCCTGTCGAG
>JBOGSE010000406.1:0-1308 GCA_050694895.1 bacterium
CTCGTCACGAAATAACTGATCCAGATCAACGCTTCGTCGCATGACTGGTAGGCAGAATCGTATAGTTCCAGTCACCATGGAACGACTCGGGACGAAGCGCCAGTGCGTCCATGGCTTGCCGGCTCACTTTGATGCCGGCAGGGTAGGCCTTGGTGTCCAGGCGCGAGCGGACCCGAAGGCCGGTCGTGGTGGTCGTGGACGCAATGAGCTTCACGATGACTTCGTGGGTGATCAGCGGCTTGCCTCGCCAATTCTGGCTGATGAACGAAAACAAGCGATGCTCGATCTTGTTCCATTTGCTCGTGCCGGGTGGCAAATGGCACACGGAAATCGGCAGCCGCAGTTCGTCCGTCAACTTTTGCAGCTCCACTTTCCACAACCGCAGGCGCGCGCCATTGCTGCCGCCCGCATCCGCCGTGATGAGCAACCGGTGGGCGCGCGGGTAGACGCGGGCGCCCATCCACTTCCACCAGCGCCGGATGCTCTCCACCGCAAACGCGGCCGTGTCATGATCGATGCCGACACTGACCCACCCGGTGTTGGTTCCCAGGTCGTAGACCCCGTAGGGGATGGCCCGCCCCAGGCCCGGCATCACAAAGTCGTGCACGCGCACCGGGGTGGGTTCCCCCTGGGCCGCCCATTCCCGGCCGCCATTCTTGAAGGGGCCCACCAGTTCCTTCTTCTTGGTGTCCACCGAGATCGCCGGCTCGCCGCCCCGCAAGGCGGTCCGCACCCGGGCGTTGATGTACTCGAACTGCGCGTTGCGATCGGGGTGGTCCGCCCCTTCGAGCGTCTTCCGATTCGCCTGCAGGCTGTAGTCCAACTGGTGGAGCAACTCCGCGATCATCCGATGGCTCGTGCGGTGCCCCTGGCGGGTGAGTTCCGCCGCCAGCCGCCGGACGCTCTTGCACGTCCAGCGCAGGGGCGACTCCGGATCGCCGCGCGCGGTGGGCTCGATCAGCTTCTCCAAGTCCGCAATCAACGTCGGATCCTGATCCACCGTGCGTTTGCGCCCGCCGCCCGGGCGGCGAATCCGGCCGGCCACCAGAGCCTGTGGCCCGCGCGTCTTCAACTCCTGCGTCCCGACCCGAATCGCTCGCCGGGACACGCCGGTGGCCCGCGCCACCGCCGACACCCCGCCCCGCCCTACGGCCTCGGCCTCGGTCGCGGCCAGCAGTCGTCGCATCCGTTCATCGAGATGCTTCTCGATAAGCTTGAACCGCCGCCGGATCGCTCCCGCGTCCACCATCCACGGGATACCATACAACTATCCCCCGCAATATCTGGTATAGTTATTTCGTGACGGGC
>JBOGSE010000407.1:0-12487 GCA_050694895.1 bacterium
GCTTTTCCACCAGGGAAGACCATAAGATATGAGTATAGGGATGGCGCGCCGCGTGGGCGATGCGGTCCGCGAGACCCATCTCCACGATCTTGCCCAGATACATCACCGCCACCTTGTGGCTGATCAATTCGACCACACGGAGGTCGTGGGAGATGAAGAGATAGGACAGGCCCAGTTGCCGCTGGAGGTCGCGCAGGAGATTGACCACCTGGGCCTGGATCGAGACGTCGAGCGCGCTCGTCGGCTCGTCCGCCACGATGAACCGCGCTCCCACCGCCAGGACCCGCGCGATGCCCACGCGCCGCTTCTCCCCGCCGGACAGCTCGCCCGGGAAGTTCGAGAGCTTGCTTTCCTTGAGGTTGACGTGCTCCAGCAGCTCGCGGGTCTTTTGCGCCACCTCGGCATCACTCACGCGGTGGTGTACCCTGATCGCCTCCTTGAGGATGTCCCGCATCCGCATCTTGGGGTTGAGCGCCGCGTCCAGGTCCTGGAAGATCATCTGCATCTGGCTGCGCAGCGGCCGCAGCTCCCGCGCGGGCATGGCGGTGATGTCCTGGCCGTCAAAGACGACCTTGCCCGACGTGGCCGGCGTGAGCCGCAGAATGGTCCGGCCAATGGTCGTCTTCCCGCAGCCCGACTCCCCCACCAGACCCAAGGTCTCGTTCTCCTTGAGATAAAAATTCACGCCGTCCACCGCCGGGATAACTCGCTCCTCCCCTCGGAGCGCGGAGAAGATTCCCCGACGCTGGCGATAGTGTTTCCGCAGGTCAACGACTTCGAGGATGGTTCTGGACATGGGCATCCCTGCCGAAATGCTACTCAAAGTACAACCAGCAGCGCACGTGATGCCCGGGCGAAATCTCCCGCAGGTCAGGCTCGTCGCCCGCGCATTTCTTCCGGATGGCTTCCGTCACGCGGTTGCAGCGCGCGTAAAACCGGCAGCCCCGGGGCAAGTTGATGGTATCCAGCACTTCGCCCTCGATGACCTGAAGGTAGGCTTTTTGCTGGATGTTCCGCGCGCTCGGTACGGAGGCGAGCAGCGCCCCAGTATACGGATGCTTGGGGGCGAAACCCGCCGACAGCACATCGCTCGCCGGGCCGTATTCCACCACGGTGCCGCCGTACATCACGGCGACGCTGCCCGAGAGCCGTGAGATGACGCTGATGTCGTGGCTGATGAGCAGCGTGGTGATGCCGAATTCGGACTTGAGCTCGGCCAGCAGGTCCACGATCTTCGACTGGATCGTGGCGTCCAGCCCGGTGGTGGGCTCATCCGCGATCAGGAGGGACGGCTCGGCGGAGAGCGCCATCGCAATCATGGCCCGCTGGCACATGCCGCCGGACAGGCCATACGAATAACTCTCGAAGCGCAACCGCGGGGAGTCGATCTTGACCCGCTCGAGCCAGTAGATGGCGCGCTCCTTTGCCCCCTTCAGGTCCTTCGCCGGCGTATGCAGGCGGATCGCCTCGGTGATCTGGTTGCCGATGGAGACAAACGGATTGAGGGAAGACTTCGGACTCTGAAAGATCATGGCGATCTCCTTGCCGCGGAGCCGCCCCATAATCCGTTCGGCGTTTTCCCGCCAACCGGCTTCGTCCTTGGCCACATCCATGATCTTGCCGTCCCGCTGACCCAGGGTGACGTACATCTCCAGGTCCTGAAGCAGGTTTTTCTGGATGGTGTCGGTTCGCAAGCCGATCTTGCCGCTGATCACGCCCGGGCCGGCGCTGATCAGGCCCATGATGGACAGCGCGGTGATGGTCTTGCCGCTGCCGCTCTCGCCCACCACGCCAAGGGTTTCGCCGCGGGCGATCTGCAGGGACACGCCATCCACGGAGCGGATGAAGGCCTGCTTGCTGCGCGAGTAGAAGTAGGTGCGCAGGTTCTCGATTTTCAGCAGCGGCGAGGCCGTCATTTGTTGCGCTTGCCTTCGAGCATGTTATTCAACCCGTCGCCCAGGAGATGGAAGCCGAGGATGGTGAACAGGATCGCCAGCGCCGGCGCCGTGGAGGGCCAGAACTTGCCCTGGAGGAAATAGTTGGCCCCGGCCTGGACCATGTTGCCCCACGAGGGGGTGGGCTCCTGCACGCCGAAGCCGAGGTAACTGAGGCTGGTCTCGATCAGGATCGCCTCACCCATGCCGAGGGTGGCCCCGATGATCAGCAGCGTCCGGCAGTTGTACCACAGGATATGCTTGAAGATGATCACGTGCGTCGGCAGGCCCAGGACAGAGGCCGCCTCGATGAAGTTTTTCTGGCGCAGGAACCGGATCTTGCCCGCGATCAGCGAGGCGACCCCAGGCACGCCGGTTACGCCCACGACCGCCATGACGTAGTAGATGTCGGGCTTGAAGGCCGCGATCACGAGCAGGATCAGCACCAGGCGCGGGAACGAATCCACCAGGTCGTTGAAATAGGAGATGAGCGGATCGGCAGACCCTCCGCGGTACCCTGCCACCACGCCCAGGGCAGTGCCGAGCGAAAGGGAAATGGCGATTGCCAGGAGTCCGGGGAGGAAATACGCCTGGATCCCCACGATCAGCCGGGAGAGGATGTCCCGGCCCAGGAAATCCGTCCCCAACAGGTGGCCGCCGCTCCCCGGCGGGGCATTCAACAGCCCGATGCTGATTTGCTGGGGATCGTACGGCAACAACTTCAAGGCGCCCAGCGCGTAAGACACCAGCACGAGCGTGACGACAAACAGGCCGTAGGCGACATACGCCAGATCCGCCGTGGCGGCCTTTTTCCAAAAGGGCAGGTCCGAGTATTGGCTGATTTCGCCTGCAACCTGGGAATAGTGCTTCATTGGGGACGCCCCGCGCGACGCTATTCCTGTGGCCCCCGTGGATTCACCGCCGCATACACGAGACTCTGGAGCAGGCTCCCGAGACGGACGAACGCCGCTGCAACCATGGCGATGCCCATGATGACCGGGAAGTCCCGGTCCTGGGCCGCCTGCCATGCCATCCGGCCCATGCCCGGCCAGTTGAACACCTGTTCCACGATCACCGCGCCGCCGAGGATGAAGGGGATCTTGGACGCGATGATCTCGGTTACCGGGATCAAGAGCCCTTCCTTGAAGGCATGCCGCCAGACCGACCCGCCCTTGGCGCGGGCGGTGCGGATGTAATCCTCCGCCATGACGCGGCTCATTTCGTCGCGCAGGTAACGGATGACCTCGCTGACCGTGCCGTTCGCGATTCCGAGGACGGCGATCGGCACCATGAAATACAGCCAGGCGTGTTCCTGCGCGGCGGAGGACCCGGAGATGAGCGGGAACAACCCGAATCTGTGTATAAACACATAGATGACGAGATAGCCCAGCCAGAATACCGGCAGCGCCGACACGACGTAGGCAAGCATCGTGAGCGGCCAACTGAGAGCGGTGTCCCCGCGCACCGCGGCATGGAGGGCAATGGGCACGGCGATGCACAGCGTGATCAGCAAGGAGCCGAGGGTGAGGTAGAGCGTGTTCAGTCCCACCCGCACGATCTCGCCGAAGACCGGCAGGCCGGTGCGTATAGACGTCCCGAAGTTCCCCTGGAGTATGTTGCCGAGCCAGGAGAGGTACTGGGCGTACCATGCTCTGGGGGCGCCCAGGGCTTCGCGGATGCCGGCGCGGGTCGCGTCCCCGACCATCTGCCCCTCGAGCAGCCCGCTGAACGGGTCTCCCGGCGACAGATAGAGGATCAGGAACACCACGAAGCTCACCCCCAGGAGCAGCAGGGCGGTGAGCGCCATCTCCCTGGAGAGGGCCAGGGCGATCGGTCTAATCGCCGCGGGACGCATTCCTCATGCCTCAAAGACGCGAGGGCCGGCATGGGGAATGCCGGCCCCGGCGCACCCGTCCGCCGCGTTACTACTTCTGCTCCGACTCCGGGACGAACCACTCATCCGCGAACGAGAAGAACTTGTAGGGGTGAATCGCCACCCGGCGCACTTTCTTGTGGTACGCGCTGTAGTTCGTCAGCGTCCACAAGAAGGTGTATGGTGCCTCGTCGGCGAGGAGGGCGTGGAGCTTGCGGTTGATCGTGCGGCGCTTTTCGTGATCCAGCGTCAGCTTGCTCTCCACGATGAGGCCGTCCACCTCCGGATTGGAGTAGCCGCCGAAGTTGTTCTTCCAGGCCCCGATCTCGGCGGAGTGAAAGAGAGACGAGATGTCCGCGGAGTCATCGAAGACCCACGAGGCCAGGATGATGTCGAAATTGTGCTCGAGGAAGACGTCCGCCTTCCACGCTTGCCACTCCTTGAACTCCACCCTGACCGCCACGCCGACGTTCTTGAGATAATTCTGAAATGCGAGCACCACCCGCTTCACCGCCTCGCTTTCCTTCTCGATCGGCACCTTGAGCGAGAGCGAGAGCTTCTTGCCATCCTTCTGCATGACGCCGTCGGGCCCCGGCGTGAATCCGGCCTCGTTGAGCAGCGCGATCGCCCTCTGCGGATCGAAGGGGAGCGGCTGGACGTCCAGGTTGTAGGCCCAGCTCCCGGGGGCGAACGGCCCGGAGATGATGGTTCCCTGCTTGTTGAAAAACGCCTCGAGCATCTCCTCCCGGTTCACCGCATGCGTAAACGCTCGGCGCACGCGCTTGTCGGCCAGCAACGGGTTCCGCAGGTTATAGCTGAAGAACGCGTACGACAGGGCGTTATACGGCTGCAGGACGAAGCGCCTGTCGCCCTGGATCTCGGGCAGGTCCCGGGGGTTCACCAGCACGATCATGTCGATGGCGTTGAACATCAGCGCCTGGCTCATGATGTTCTGGTCCGCAAACGGTTTGGCGATGAATTTGTCAATGTGCGGGCGGCCCCTGAAGTACTTCTCATTGGCCACGAGGATCACCTCGCGGTCCGCGGTGATGTTTCTCAGGATGTACGGGCCGGTGCCGATGGGGTGCTGGACAAACGGGTCCTCCCGCGTGAGATACAGGGGATTGGACGGGCCATGCTTCGGGATCACCTTGAAGCTGAACTTGGCCAGGGCGTTCAGGATCGGGCGCTTCAGGGTGAACTGCACGGCGTCATCCCCAAGCTTTTCCACTTTCTCGATGAACTCATAGCGCACCTTGAGGGGCGTGATGGTCTTGGGGTGCATCATGATGTTGTAGGTGAACACGACGTCGTCCGCCGTGAACGGCCTCGCTTCCTCGCCCTCCTTCGGATGCCATGTGACATCCTTTCGCAGGAAGAAGGCATACGTGCGGCCGTCCTTGGACGCTTCCCAGCGCTCCGCCAGGTCGGGGACGATCTCCTGCTTTTCGTCGATCGCGACCAGGCCGTTGAACACGAGCTCGGTAATCCGCACCGAGATCATCTCATTGCTGGTAATGGGATCCAGGGTAGCCGGTCGGCCGTATTCGCCGTAGCCCAGGATCCCGCCGTCCGACCTGCCGTCCTTCTTAGACTCCGCCTGTGACCCGGCCGGCACGGTGAGCGCCGTGGCCAGGCTCAACAGTACAACGAGAGATGTCCGTGTCATGGTGTTCCCCCCTCAATCCAGGCTAGAAGATCTTCACGTCGCCTGCGCTCTTGTGCTCGATGGAGTACACGCCCTGTAGGGCCTCCTGGATCTGGCGCACCACCGGGAATTGCTTGCTCATCTCGAAATAGATTTCGAGACTCTCGGAGAACTGCTTGGTCCGGTAGTACGCCTCCGCCAGGCTCACCAGCAGCACCGGGTCATTGGCCTCGATCTTGTTCTTGTTGCTCTTGTCCCGTCCCGCCTCCATGTACGAGATCGCCTTTGCGTAGTCCTTCTTCCAGAGATGGTACCGGCCAAGAGCGAAGTTCAGCAGGGAAAACGCCTTTCCCCGGCCGGTCTCGGCCGCAAGGGCCGCACGGGGCTCGATCTTCGGGCAATCGGCCTTCACCTGGACACAGGCAAGGATCGTCTCCGCCAGCAGGTCGGGGTCCGCAGGCTGCCTCTGGGCCAGCGCGTCCCAGGCCGCCATGGCCTCCGCCCGCTGGCCCCGGCGGTACTCATTGGCCGCCTGCCGGACACGCGCCCGATCCCGGTACTGCGGCGGCGCCTCCGCCAGGGAGAGAAATGCGCCGACCGCCCGCAGCGACGGTTCCACGCTGCCGGCATTGGCATGCGCTTCGCCGAGATAATAGTCCGCTGTTCCCTTGAGGCGGGCATCGCCCGCCGCCTTTTCGAGATAGGCGAGGCTCGCCTGGCCATACAACATCGCCAGGTCGGCGAGCAGCGAGAGGTCATAGAAATTGATCGTCTTGGTCTTGCCCAGCACCTCGGCATACGATGCCGTCTTCAGGTCCGCCTGACTCACGAGGTCCAAGCCCTTGTCGGTCAGGCCGGCGCTGGCGTAGACCCTGAGCAGGTTTCTTCGCATGCGCGGCGACGGCCCAAGGCCGGAGTCTTTCAGGGCTGCGTCGCTCATCGCGACGGGATTCTTGTCCTGGAGCCCGGCCGCGCTGTACACCGCCGCCAGCTCGGCCTTCACCTCCGGGTCGGCGGTGTCGATGCCGGTCCAGAGCGCCTGCGCCTTTCGCACCTCCTGGCGCTGGAAATGACTGAGACCGAGACTCGCCCTCGCAATGGCCTTGTACCGGGGCCCCACCGCCGCCTGCGCCATAAACTGCTCCAGGTGTTTCGCCGCTTCTCCGGGGCTGCCACTCTCCAGGAGTGCCTCCCCCAGATACAGGTCCGCGAAGCGGCTCCCGTCGCGGCTGCGCGCCGCGACGAGTTTCTTGAGATAGCCCAGCTGAACTGCGATCCCCACCCGATGCAGCTCGTGATGGAGTTCAGCGTTTCTGAGATAGATGATGCCCAGCGTCAGATACGCGGCGCCCTGCCTCGCCGGAGCCAGCGATGACAGGGACGGGCGGAGCGTGCGGGCCGCGTCTTCATACTGCCGTTTTTCGTGAAGCCGTGTGGCAAGCGTCACCGCGTCGTCCGCGGCATACGCCGTCGCGGCCGTCAGGGCTGCCAGCGCCCACAGAGCCGCCACGCTTCCGATGCACGCCCTTCTCAAGAATCCCGCGTGCGTCAATCCTTCAACTCCGCGAGGAAGAGATTGTCCCACTGCTCAACCTGGGCGCGGAACGCGATCACGCCCGCCGCCGAGCAGGCCACGTCGTGGTTCATCTTCGTCCCGGTTGTGAGCAGCCGGTTCGTCTTGCGCACGAGGTCCACGACATAGATGGGGTTGTACTCTTGCCTGTCGTTCCTCACGTAGACGATGCGGGCGCTGTCCGGCATCCACGCCGGTCCCCGCTCCACGTCCGGGACCACATCGGTGGCGACGACCTTGCCGGCCAGGCCCTCCCCCTCAACCGGGTCCGACCCGTCTGCGGCGATCACGAGGAGCGACCAGACCTTGGGGTCTCCCGCCGCGTTGTAGTTGGAGTAGAACGCGATCCTCTTCCCGTCCGGCGACCACACCGGCCGGAGGTCCTCATGGGTCCAGGTGGTCAGGGCCCTGGGCGCCGCCCCCGGTTTCTGCACGTCCATGATTAGATAGACATCGTGGTTCTCGTTGCTCCCATGGATCATCGCGATCTGCTTGCCGTCCGGCGACCACTGCGGGTACAGGTACGGTTTGGTCCCGCGGGTGAGCCGCATCAGGGCGCGCGTCGCCAGGTCCAGGAGATAGATGTCCCCCTTGCCGGTTCGCCCCGAGACAAAGACCAACTGGTCGGCCACGGGTGACCAGTGCGGGTGGCCGTCCTTTTCCTTGTGATCGGTCAGGCGAGTGGTCTTGCCGTCAAACCCTCGCAGGTAGAGGTCGTAGTTGCCCTCGCCGCCGTTGCTCATGAACACGAGCCGGTCGCCGGCGGGGGACCACGCAATGCCGGCGTTGTAGCTGACCTCCTCGAGGGCCCCCGGAAAGAAGAATCGCGTCTCCTTCTGTTCCTCGGACAACTGATAGTAGATGGTGTGAACCACCGTGCCGTCGGTCCGCGCGACCACGATCTCTTTCCGATCCCCCCGGCTGCGCTCAAAGGCAATCAACGCCCCCGAGGGAGACCATACCGGATTCGAGTCGTTGCGGCCGACTTCAAGCGGGGTCAACGGGCGCACGTACAGCGGTTCGATCGGCGCGCCTTGCTCCGCGGGGCGCTCGGCGACGGCCCCAGCCGCCGACGGGTCCTCCGCCACTGGCGCCGTTGCGGCCGGCGCGACATCGGCGGCCAGGCCGGTCCCGGCGATCCGCGCGGCGGCAACCAGCACGCACCCGGCAAAACACCCGCGACGGAGCCAGGTCAACGCCGGGCCTCTCTCCCAGGTCTCATCACTGGTCTTTGATCTGCGCCCAGTACTTCTGCGCCGCCTTGTGGCTTTCCTCGTAGGCGGGGTTCCCCTGGAGCTTCTTCGGGAAAAAGTCGAAGTACTCCCGCCAGGCGAGGTCGGCGTTGTTCATCACGGCGGGCCTTCGCGTGACCAGATACAGCTTGTGATACGCGAGCGCCAGGTAGTAATAGGTGTCGTGCAGCGCCTCGTGGTATTCCTGGGTCGGGAAGAAGCGTGTGTTCTGCTTCGCGATCTGGAGAGTCTGCACCGCCTTGCCAAAATACTCCGCCGCGGCCGCCCGGTCCTTCTGCGCCAGATCGTCGCCTTTCGCATAGTAGGCGTGCCCGAGATTGGTAAAGGTCACCGCGAACTGCTTGTAGATGAGCTGCTGGTTCTCGGGGAGGGAGAGCACGTTCTCGAACTCGCGGACGGCGCTGTCGTAATCGTTCTTCTCATCCAGGTAGAGCCCCCCTAGCCGTCTATGGGCCTCGGAGTAATCCGGGTGTCCCTTCACCGTGCTGGCGTAGGCCTGGATCGCGGCGTCCACGTCGCCCCTTTGCGCCGCCTTTTCCCCGATCCTGAGGTAATCCTTGTGCAGCACGACCTTCCGGTCGCCGGTGCGGTCCTCAACCTTCTTCTCGAACTCCATCACCTCTTCCCAGTCCCGGTAGTCCTCGCCCACGGTCAGCCTGACCCTATGGAAACCGAGGTTGACGAGCTTGCCTTCCAGGAGAGGGGTCTTGCCGATTTCGCCCTCATCCACGTAAATGGCAGCGCCGACGGGCACCGAGTCCACCTTGAACAGGGAGTTGTTCGCGCCCAACACGAACTCCTTCACCTCGCTCTTCTTCTCCACGCTGATCTTCTCGGTCAGTTGTTGATACCCGTGCCGGTAGAGCATAAGCTGATAGCTCTTCCCCAGGCGCAGCGGCACCTCGGTCCTGCCGCTCGCACCGGTGGTCCCGACCCACTCGTTGTTGAGATAGACGTTGACGCCGGGCAGCGGGGCGCCGTTGGCATCACCCGACATCCCGCCTTTGGCTGACAGGATGAAGGAATCCCTTTCGCGTTCCGGCTCGCCCTCGTGGTACAGGCGGCGCGCCACGCGGTCACCGATGCTGACCTTTTCCCCCTTCTTGAGGTCCTCGGCCTCTGCCCAGGAACCGTCCTCGTCCGCGCGCTTGACCGTGAGCCTGCCGGTCTCGCGATAGTCCGTCACCCTGCCCCCGTCGCCCAGCCTGGGGGCGGAGAGGGTGAGGTCCGTGCCGCGACTGATGCGGTAGGGCTTGCCGATATTCACCCAGTAGCGGTCATCTTCGACCGCGACCACTCTCCCCTCGAACGGGAACCGCTCGATCACATTCGCGGCGATCTCCCTGGCCGCGCCCGGGATGTCGCCGGCGCTCCGGGCCCGGGTGATCTGGCTCAAGATCACCTTGCCGCCGGAGGTATAGAACCGGGCCTCGATGGTGAAGCCGGCATCGTCCTGGGCCACGCTCCCCAGGACGATCATGTCCACCGTCCGGCGCAGCCGCGTGTCGTGCCAGCCTTTGGCTGTGAGCTTGTCGATGCCGAGCTTTGCGCCCTCGATCTCCGCCCGCAGCGTCTCCCGCGGGACCTCGCGGAATGCGGCGTATTTGAAGAGCTGAGCCGCAATCGCCCCCTCGGTCCGCGCGACGACGTCCTTCAGGTCCACGCCGGGGGTATTCCCCGCAAACCCATAGATGCCCACCCGGATCGGCTTCGCCGTGGTGGGATAGAAGTAACGCTGGACGGTGACCGGGCCTTCCACGGCAATGGCGCTCTTCCATTCGCCGGGGATATAGCCCCCCGGCGGCGAGAGGGACACCAGGACCTTCTTGCCCGGCTCGCCGTCGTAGGTGTACGCGTAGGCGCCTTTCTCGTCGGTCTTCCCCACCGGCTTGGTGTTGATGCTCACCGCAACGCCCGCCAGCCCGCTGGTCTGGCCGTATTCCTCGGTCAGGGCGAGGAGGCTGAGGACCGCACGCCTGGACAGGGCGGCTTCCAGTCGCTGCCCGGGCTCCAGCCTGCTGGCCTTCCGCCAGGCAGCGTATCCCGCCTTGCTTATCGCGAACTCCACGTCCTTCTTCGGCAAGCCTTTGTATTCATAGACAAACACCCCGTTGGCGTCGGTCTTGCCTGCCTCCTTACCGTTCACGCTGACCACGGCGTCCGCGACCGGGGCGCCCCTCTCCGTGGCGGCCAGGTTGACATAGCGGGTGGCCTGGAGATCGGCGTCAAAGGAGTACCTGTCCACCCCGCCGCCTGTGGGCAACTTGACCACGAAAGTGGTCTTCCACGGCTGGATGCGGTATCCCGGCGCTTCCTTGGAGACACGGACTTCGACCTCGGTCCCAACCTTTTTCGTGAGGGTCTTCGCAAAACGTCCCTCGCCGTCCGTCGTTCCCTGCTCCTGGCCGTCCACCACCACTCTCGCCTGGGACGCCGCCTGGCCGTCCATGCGGGCTTTCACTTCTAGGTCCAGTTTCTGACCGCAGGCGACAAGGGTCAGAGAGGCGCACAACACTAGAACGGACCTGACGGTATGTTTGATCATGGCCCTTCCCTGGAGATGCATAAGTATGCGGTTATGGTTCCCGGGCCGTCTTACGAAAGACGGCCGTGCGCGAGGTGCACGCGCGACGACCCTACATCAGCGGAGGCTGGATATTCACTTCCCCGGGGTTGACGATCTTGTCCGCGTCGGACGTGGATCCCTTGATCGTCTTGCGCCTGGCTTCTTCGATCTTCTTGAGGTTGAACTCGACCTTCTTCCGCGTGTACCTCCCGATTTCCACGGTCTGAGTCTCAGTCTCAAAACCGATGCGACTCACCTCCACCCTGTACGTCCCCGGCGGTAGGCCGTCTTTCCCCGTCTCGAACTTGCCTTCCTGGTCCGTTGTCACGGCACGGGACGCCTGTTCCAGGGTCGCGGTCGTGTTAATCATGTTGACCACGGTGCCCTGCCGGCTCTCCTTCGCCATCGGCTGCAGGTTCGGATCAACAAGCTGGACCGTGCCGTATATCCTGGCGGAACACGCCGGAAGGAACCCCGCCAGCACCATCGCCGCAATGGGGAAATGGCTCTTTCTGCTCATATGGCCCCCTCTTCTCCACCGGCGCTTACGCGCGCGTCCTGATCGCCCGAGACCTCTTCGCTCGCCAAGGGCGGCAAGCAGAATTCATGCCAATTTTTTGTCCTGGGGTCTGTCCTCGGGGTTGAGGTCCAGCCCGGTGGGAATGCAGGAAAGTCAAAAAGTTATTCGCTGGTGAGGTCGAGAGGGGGAGGGGGGGAACCCGTAAAGTGACAAGACGTTGAGGGGGGCGCGGCAAAACGCCACAGGCCAAGAGCCGCCTGACCCTCTTCCCGCGGTCCGCCTGTGGCGACAGGGGACCCCCGGGCGGCCATCGCCCGTGTGCCGCAGGGCCGGGAGAGCGTGGGGCGCGTCGACGCAGCGGGGGGCCGGAGTGAGGTGGGCGGCGCTAGGACGCTTGACGCAATGCCTGGGTTAACGTCGGCCACGTCCTCGCCGAGGAGGACGTGGGGCTCGGGGAAGTCACCGAGGGGGTCTGACCGCTACCTAAGTCCCCGGCTGTTCAACGGAGCAAACATCCCTTGGAGTACACCCAACGCCCTGCCAACCGTCCAGGGTCTTGTCTTCCGAGTGGGTGTCGGCTCGTCGAGGAGGCGATCCTGGCCGCGCTGTCGCGCCCGACGCGCTGCTTCGGCCCAGCCCGACCGGGGTCGGCGGGCGGGCGTAATGACCACCGCCCCTTCCCGAACGCGGACCTCGACCTCACCTGACAGCCCAGCCTCTTCGATCACGAACCTGGGGAGGCGAACCCCCCGCGAGTTGCTGATTCGCACCAGCCGGGACTTCCCGCATCCGCGACGGCCCGATAATAGGCGCATCCCGACCCTGCTGCCGAACGGCCAAACTCAGGCGAGCTGCCTCAAGCGGCGGCTCGAGCGGTTTGTGAGGTGGGATCTGCGGCCCTGCTTCCCCTCTCTAGAGGCGTTCTGGGACGTTGGGTTGCGCGGAGAGAGCGTTACGCGGTGAATCCTCCATCAATGGTCAGGCTGGCCCCCGTCACGAATCCGGCCTCGGGGCCGGCCAGATAGGCCACGATCGCCGCGATCTCGTCGCCGGTGCCATAGCGAGGCAGCGCCATCAGTTGCACCAGGCTCTTGGCGAAATCGCTGGTGGCGGGATTCAT
>JBOGSE010000408.1:0-5719 GCA_050694895.1 bacterium
CACGGATATCAGCAGGATCAACCGTCGTCTTTACTGGCCCCGCCTCTTCCTCGACCCTGCCTCTCACACGGAGGAAGACCATGTAGCACCACCCAGGCCATCGAACTTGACAACGGAAGTCATATCAACGCCCAGCTTCAGCGGCGGCGCGAAGCGCCGTCCGCTGCAAGCTGTTGTTGGGCCGCCGTAGCGGAGTTCCGGTTGCCGCTTGGCCGATTAGACGGTCGTCGTGCCAGAAGGCCCTTCGACTCCCTTTGCATGACAACACTTAAGGCATTGATCAGGATCCCGGCATCGGGGACCGGAAGATTCATCTCCTCGAACGTGATCATCTCGGGCCACCGGACCACCGAGAGTATTGCGTCCCGAATCGCGTCGACCCGCTTTAGGACATCCTTTCCAGGGCGCAACAGTCGACGGAACAGCTCGAAGTAGACGCAGAACATGAAGGCTCCATAGATTCGAGCGAATGCACTGTAGTACCCATTGAAATGCTGCACGGAGAAGGTGCAATCCGGCTTGTCGCCCCATCCGGTTCTAAGAAGAGCCCTACACTGAAGTGCACCGTTCCCGATGTAAGCCTGTACAGGTAGTCGTAGAGCTTGACCAGGACGTCACCGCCCTGCTTCTCTGCGATCTGTCGTATTGGAGGAAGTACGCCGCGATCCATGCGGGGCCATCCATGCGCGCGCCAGATTGCTCGTATCTCATCCTCGAGCGTCTCAATCGCCGCTGGCGATAACTGCGCCTTTAGAACGGGTTGCAGCGGTCGGGCAGCTGAAAAGAACGCCTCTTGTGTAGCCAGTCGGGTATGTACTTCGTGGGCCATCATCTTGGAGAACAAGACGTCCCGCTCTTTGTTTGGAAGGTGCTGCGCGTAGTGCAGGACAATCACCTCTTCGCATATCCCGCGAAGTGTCGGCAGGGCGAAGAATGCGCCGCTCGCCTTCCCGTCGTCCCACGCATGGAGGTTGAACTCGTAGCACTTCGATAGCGACGCGCGGACGCAAAGCGAAAACAGGCGTCCCGCCTCCATGCGCCCTCGTGCCGCGCTGCCAGCGAAGTCTCCCAGTGCGCGAAAGAGCGACAAGCCGTTCGGCTGCTTCTGGGTTACTGGCTTCCGTCGTGCCATTGGCGGTCGGCCCATAGTTCAGTCGGCCCAACGCTCGGTATCAGGCGCGGCCGCCCGGCGGCCGTCGCCTGGATGCCGATGTTAGACGACGAGCCGCCCACTCGCGACGGCCACAATGGTCATACCTTCCCACGTGCCCGACGGCCGGCGGTCTAGTGCTAGCGCTCGGGCGCACCGAACAAGATCAGTTCAACCCTCTCGGCACCATCAACGTACGCGTCGTGCCCCGCCGGAATGGCGAAGAAGTCACCCTTCTGGATGTGCGTCTCGATGCCCGACTCGACCATGCGCACCACGAGGTGGCCTCCGATGCAGTAGCCGGTGTGGTCCATGGGACACGACTCGGGATTTCCGAGTAGCGGCTTCTCGTTGGCAGCCCAAGTCCAACCTGGCTCGAAGATCGCGTGCATGCCGGCCGTTCCATCACCCATCCTGACGATGTCGATCCGGCCATGCTCCTTCATGTCGAGCTTCTGGTCCGGGTGGTCGAACCGGCGCTTCTGGATCGCGGGCACTTTGCTCATCTCGCAACCTTTCTGTCGCGACTCCGTCGCGACGCTCCAATGGGTCTTTGACTTCGTGGTTCACGTGCCAATACTCTCTCGCGCGCGCCGACCGCGCCAGCCCGGTTGAGAGGCATACACGCTATGCGGGCATGCCGCCGCCATCAACCGGCAAGGGAAGCGGCCGGATTCAGCACAGATGACGCCTCCCGGCGCCGGCACCGCGGCGTCCGACCCGAGGATCTCCAAGATGTCGCCGCCCTCGTCGGCTAACTCGTGATTAGACCGACCAGTCTAACACCCCGGCTCTGTCAGCCTATCACGACAAGTCGAAGGACGCCTCTTCCTCGCAATCGCCAGCATCTACAGGGGTTCCGTCATGTTTTGCGGTTCCCCTGGCGGGTATTATACGGCGTCGTCTGTCAGTCTAATACTCCAAGGCGAGCCCTGCTCACAATCCGTCCATCGGGCTTCTCACCCCCTTGCCGCCCCGATTCAGCACGTGAGTGTTGGTGTGCGCGAAATAGCGATGGATGTGCCGGAACGGGATCGGAGTCGCAAGTCTGACGAGGGCGACGCGGTTGAGGATGTCGTGCGCGAGCTTGTGGGTCCAGTACCAGTGTCGTCCTTTGTGAAGTCGTTCTGGGTCACAGCCATGCGGCAAGGATTCCCGTCCGGGCGCCACTTGGCCTGCTTCCTCGGCCTGACCCCCAGAGAGCACTCCAGCGGCCGCATCCGCAGGCTCGGCGCGATCTCCAAGCGCGGCGACGCCTACCTCCGGATGCTCCTCATCCACGGGGCCCGCGGCGTGCTCGCCCAGGCCGGCTCCGCCCGCTCCCACGACCGACTCCGGGTCTGGGCCCTCGACGTCCAACGCCGTCGTGGTCACAACAAAGCCACCGTCGCCCTCGCCAACAAGCTCGCCCGGCTCGCCTGGGTGGTCTGGAGGAACGACACAAACTTTCAGGAGGTCCCTATGGCATAACCCAACACGACGCACCCGACGCGACGTCTCACCGTCGGCTGCTTCGGGAACGACGACCTGATGGCGCATCGGTCCTGACCGACGCGCGGGGGAAGCCGATAACTAGCCTGGCCTCACGTGGCCGCTGTCAGCGATTGGCTCCCCCCGCGCGGCTTCCATCATGGCCCGGAGCGATCATCGCTCCACCCAGAGGCCGGAGATACGGCTGCAGTCAGAACCCCGCCACCTTGTCGTCGTTCACGCCATGCAGGAGGAGCCCAGATACGCCTGGTTAGGCGCTGCGGATCGGTACCTCGCATTCCAGGACGAACTTGAATCCCGCTGATTGCCGCACGATCCATATTGCATCTAGTTCGCCTAGCACCGAAGCCAGCTCCGATCGGAGTTCAGGATACTCTTCCTCCTGCTAATCAATCCATTTCCCCTGTAGCTGGAGCTTGAATCGCCACCAAGTAAGGTCTTCGATGATCGCCACGGCTACCCGGCGGCGCGTCACCTGGGCCAGTTGCCTTGCCGCCTCATACGCGTAGGCGGACACGAACCCACCGGCCGGCTCGCCGGCAATGCCCTTGAGGAGCATGCGGAAGTCATTGTCTTCGGTGCGACAAACTTGACCTCAAACGCCTTCAAATACTGCTTCCGGGCTTCAGGTCTAACAGATCCATCGGCCAGCAGGTACCGGTGAATCGGAGACGTCATCTGCCCCAGGTGCCTGCGCTCCAGGGCCAACAGCCGGATTCTCCCGAGTGCTCCGATGGGTGCCTCAGTATCAGCAATCGCCCCGTGCGTGTATGGACAGTTCACGTACGAAGCCTCCGCAAGCGCTTAACGGCCCGTTAGGCGCCGTGGGGCTTTCCGCGTCGGCTTCTTCTCAAGATAGCTTCGGAGAGCGTCGTTCACAGCCTTCGCGGTCCTGAACTCCTCGGCGACATCCGGCGCGAGTACGACAACGTTCGACCCCTTGGAGAACCGCTTTGCGTACTTGCCGCGGACACCCCCGCTGAAATCGTACTCCCCTCGTATCTCGTCATCGTGCTGAACCCGCTTCTCAGTCATTCTCATGCGCCTTCCGCTCCCGTCTCGTAGCAAGTCTAGCACTTATGATCCGGACATTCTGGCCACGGTCCGTGTGCACGACGACCACGAGTCGCCCGGTATAGGTTTGACCGAGCAAAATGAACCTGTCTTCTTCCTCCGAGTGATCGGGATCGAAGATTGTGAGCGATAGTGGATCCCCGAACGCCGTCGCCGCCTCTTCGAACGAGACGCCGTGCTTCGCGACGTTGCGCCGCGCCTTCTCGGGATCCCATTCGAATCTCATCGGCGTCTGCGCGACTTTCCGGCCGTGCGCCTAGCAAGAATTAGGCGGACCTTTCTAACACAGCCAACATAACCCACGCCGTACCAGCCGCCGCCTAATGATCAAACGCGTAGCGACGGCGCTCGGTCTGGAGGCTCACCCAGCGCTGCTCCGTGAAGGCTTCGATGGCCGCTTTACCGCCATGGCGGCCCATCCCCGAGCCTTTGATTCCCCCGAAGGGTGCCTGCGGCTCGTCGTGCACTGAGGAGTCGTTCACGTGCACCATCCCGGTCTGAATCCGCTGGGCCAGCGCCATGCCTCGATCCGGGTCGCCCGTGATGATCCCGGCCGACAGGCCGTAGGTTGTGTCGTTCGCCAGGCGGATCGCTTCCTCGGCATTCTTCACCGGCGTGAGGGCGACGACCGGGCCGAACGTTTCCTCATGGTAGCAGCGCATCTCGGGCGTCACCCCGGTCAGGACCGTGGGCTCGAAATATTGTCCGTGGCCCCGGCCGCCCACCAGAACCCTGGCCCCTTTGGCGACCGCGTCCTCCACGTGGGCCTTGATCTTCGCCAGCTGGGTCGGACTGGTGATCGGCCCGATGTCGGTATGCAGTTCGCGCGGGTCCCCCAGCTCAAGATCCTTCACCTTTTCCACGAGCTGCGACGCCAGCCGGTCGGCTATCGGCTCCTCCACGAGGATCTTCGTCACCGCCATACAGATCTGGCCCTGGTGGAAGAAGGCGCCGAAGCAGGCAGCGCTCACCGCCAGGTCCAGGTCGGCGTCCTGCAACACGATCAGCGGACTCTTGCCCCCCAGTTCGAGCACGATGCGCTTGAGAGAGCGGCCGGCCTTCTCGGCCAGCTTCTGCCCGGTGGCCGTGGAGCCGGTGAAACTGACCACCCCGACCGCCGGGTGGCTCACCATCACGTCCCCAACGTCCTCGACGTTCTCCCGCGGGCACGGGATCACGTTGAGCACGCCGGGCGGCAGACCGGCCTCCTCGAAGATCTCGGCGATGATCAACCCTCCGACGATCGGCGTTTCTTCCGAGGGCTTGAGCACCACCGCGTTCCCCAGGGATATCGCCGGCGCCACGGCCCGCAGCGTGAGGATGAAGGGGAAGTTCCACGGCGAGATGACCGAGACCACGCCGACCGGCTTTCGCATGAAATAGTTCACCTTGCCGGTCACATTGGAGGGTGCAACCTCGCCGCCCGCCTGGTAGGGCAGCGCAGCGGCCTGCCGGATCAACTCCGCGCAGTAGGGGATCTCGAACATGGCCTTCTTGTGGACGGCGCCGGTCTCGGTCGTCAGCATCTCTGCCAGGGCGTCGCGTCGGCGCTCCCAGATCTGCGCGGCCTTCAGCACGATGCCGGCCCGCACGCCCGGCTGCAGCTCGCCCCACTCCGTGCGCGCGCGCTCGGCGGCCTCCACCGCGCGCCGGGCCGTCTCGGCGTCCGCCGCGGGAATGCGGGTGAACGTCTCGCCGGTGGCGGGGTTGACGTCCGGGAACGTGCGCCCGCCCGGCGCGTCCTGCCACTCGCCGGCGATGAAGAGCTGGTGCTGTCGCCGCATCGCAAACCTCCGGGGAATCCGCCGGGCGATGGCCCAGCGCAGGCGTCGGACGAGATCTTCGGTGCGCTCCTCCGCCCGCCACCCAACGACGCCGTGGGGCAGGCCGAGCACCACGAGGATCAGCACAGTGCCGAGAACCATCATGTAGACGTAGCGGAACTGCAGCAGGAACAGCTCGGAGAGCAGCCCGAGGAAGAGCGCGCCGACCACGGGACCGGCC
>JBOGSE010000409.1:0-2128 GCA_050694895.1 bacterium
CGCATGGCCGGCCATTGGCCCGGGGCTGGCCATCACGATCACGGTGCTGGGCTTCAATCTGTTCGGGGATGGGATCCGCGACGCCCTCGATCCTCACCTGCGCACCGCGTAGGGCGGCACTCACCTGGCGAGGATGCGGGCGTAGTAGTCGGTGCCGCCGATCCGCTGCCAGCCCATCGCTTCATGGGTCGATGGTGATGCGGCGGGCCTCGGGGCGGGCGCTGATCTCGTGGACCACGACCTTGGCACCGGCGGCGGCGAACCGATCAAGGATCGCCTGCCGTGTCTGCGGGTCGGCCGCCCAGAACTCGTGCTCCTCCCAGGCCGGTACTTCTGCCACGATGCGCAGTCGCCCGAGCCGCGCCCGGTACGCGCGGATACCGGGACCGATAACGGCGACGCGATCGCCCGGCCGCATGTCCATCTCCCGAAGGGCCTGGGCAACCCGCCAGTGGGCGTCCACCGGGCGCGACGACGCGTGTGCGATCGACTCACGGCGGATCGCGCGGGCCCCCCGGGTCGTCACAATCAGAACGAGAGCCGCGTGCACCATCAGCACCGCGACCAACACTATGCCCGCGCCTCGAATGACCTGCCTCCCGGCCGGAAGCCTCACGCCAGTGACCACGCCCAACCACAAGAAGGTCATGAACGGCGCGATGTACCGAGACTCAAGGTGGATGACCGCGTACATGGCCAGAGCCGTGACCCCCGCGGCCCAGAGGACGGCGTGCCGGGCCAGCGCCTCGCGACTCCACCACCGGCGCCTCACGAGATAGGCAGCCACCAGGAGAAGCAACACGCCGCTCGGCAGCCAGTGATGCAGCGCACGCTCGCCGCCGTAGAGGCGCAGGCTCCACCGGGCGGTGATTACATGTCCCTTTGGGTCGGGGCGAGGTCTGAGGCCCCGATACCAGTACGCCGGATCAAACCACGGAGGGTATGTCGCAACGACCGGACCTGCGAACTCATAGGCCGCGGGATCGTCGTAAATCACTCGGGTAGGATGCTGCGGCGTGCCGATCCCCGGCCGCCCGCCCTGATAGTGCAGCACGGGCACCCGATTCACGTGCCACAGATAGTTCAGCCACGCGCTGTCGCCAAGTGTCAACCGCCCCTTCGTCGCGTATAGACCGGCGACGTGCACGCTCGCGACCAGCAAAAACACTGCCAGCGCCAGGCCCGCGCGTGACAGCAAGTTCCGCAGCGTAATCCTCCGCGGCCGCGGAACCGCGGCAAGCAAAAGGAAGACCAACCCAAGCGGAAACATCGGCGCCTTGGCAAGGTAACCCATCCCCAGGGCTATCCCCAACGCGGCCCAGGGAACCAACCCGTGCGGCTCGCGCCGGCAGCGCAGGACGAGGCCCGCCGCCAGATAGGCAAACGTCGCCACGGCGAAGTCGGGGGCCACAAACGCTGTCCCGATCAGATTCAGCGACGACCAGAGAAAGATCACGTACCCGACCGTGGTGACGACCCATGCGGGCGCACCCACGACACCCGTTTCCCTTCGATACCGGAGCAGCTCGCGCAAAAAGAAATCGAAAGCGGCCAGGGACGCAAAAAAGACCAGGAGATTGACCGCGTGCACGACCGGAAACTCCCACTGCGCCCCGGTCCCAACGATCCACCGCGCGGCCGCCAGCAGCCATGAATACAGCGGGCTCCAGTGCCCGTTGACGGCCCCGGCCCAATCGCCGCGGAGTAGTGCGGGTAGGAGATCCCGTCGTGCGTCATGTCGTACCGGCCCGCCCAGGCATCGATCGCCGCGAGGAATGCCGCGGCCGTAAGCGCGAGCGCCCGGATGCGCGCGGCCACGACGTCACCCAAATCTGCGGCATCTTGCGCATTCACACGGACGGCAGAGGTGTGCGTGTGGCGATACGCGGGGTCCACGGATCTCCTATCCGGCTCTGGAGTGCCTCGCGGCGCTCTCTCTTCCGGGCAGGAGAGCCCGGAAGAGAGAAGGAATCCCCTCCACGCACGAGGCTGATCTATCGAAAAGGTACCCATCGACCCGCCGGGTGAGCCCGTCGGGACTGGAGGACACTGCGATGCGCACGCTCGCTTCGATAGCCATTGTGGCATTCCTGCTCGCCACCAGCCTGACGCCATCAGGCGCGCAGAC
>JBOGSE010000410.1:0-3974 GCA_050694895.1 bacterium
ACCGTCCCGAGCGCTTTGGCGGCGTCCCGACCCTCTACAACGCGCTTGCAAACAATCCACAGCTGAAGCGCTACGATCTCCGCTCGATCCGCTCGTGCATCAGCGGCGCCGCGCCGCTGCCCGGGGAAGTGCAGTCACGCTTCGAGCGCGCGACCGGTGTCAGAGTCCATGAGGGCTACGGGTTGACCGAGGCCTCTCCTGTGACCCACACGACACCACTGTCGGGGATGCAAAAGTCGGGCAGCATCGGCGTCCCGGTGCCCGATACCGAGGCGCGGATCGTCGACCTCGAGAGTGGCACACGCACGCTGCCGCCAGGGGAGATCGGCGAACTGGTCATCCGCGGACCGCAGGTGATGAAGGGCTACTGGAACAAGCCGGACGAGAGCGCCGCCACGCTGCGTGACGGGTGGCTCTTCACCGGCGATATCGCCAAAACGGACGAGGACGGATTCTTCTATATCGTTGATCGGAAGAAAGAGATGCTCATTACAGGGGGCCTGAACGTCTACCCCCGCGAAGTCGAGGAAGTGCTATACGCTCACCCCGCCGTGTTGGAAGCAGCGCTGATCGGCGTCCCCGACAGCCATCGGGGCGAGGTGGGAAAGGCCTTCGTGACGCTGCGGCCCGGCGCAAAGGCGACCGCCGACGAACTGCTCGACTACTGCACGCAGCACATGGCCGCATTCAAAGTTCCGAAGTCCATCGAATTCCGCGACAGCCTGCCCAAGTCGCTGATCGGCAAAGTGCTCCGCCGGGTACTCGCGGACGAGGAACGCGCGGCCCGGACGTGACGCCCGTTAGGGTCCGTCCCTACTTCAGGGCATCAATGAGTCCGGCATAGAGGCTGCCGAGCCGTCTCTCATCCAGATTCGCGTCGTTATTCCACGTCACCGCCACGCAATAGATCTTTTGATTTCCGGCCTGCAGGAACGTGGTCAGATTCAGGACGCCCGGCTCTGAGCCGCCCTTGAACGCGACACGTGCCCAGTCTCTCCGGTTCGCGGCACCGGGTTCGATCCCCATGAGCGGCAGCTCGGCGACACGGCCGATCATGGCGCAGAGTTCGCGCGCGGTAAAGAACCACTCCACGTCGAGGGCCACCGGTCCCCTGGAGAACGCCAGTTCGGCCTCCTCAACCGTAGGGAGAGGCCGGTTGCGGATGTCCGCCAGCATCTCACGGCGGGCCGCCTCGTTTCCAGCACGGTAGCGGCTCAAGAGGTCCTGATTCCTGGGCATCTTAAGGATGAAGGACTCCCGCGTTGTGAGGAACGGACGGTTCCGTGACGGCGCAAGAGCCTCCACAGCACCCCGGCCGACCACATTAATGAGCACGTCAGTAGCGGTGTTGTCGCTCACGGAAATCATCAAGCTGGAGAGCGTGTGGACCGATAGCGGCGACCCATCCGGCCATTGGTGGAGGATTCCGCTCGGCAGGCTCTTCCATTCAGGCCGAAGCTCGACCACGTCACGCCAGGACCGCTGACCAGATCTGATCTGCTCATTCAGGGTGGCCAGTACGGCGAGTTTGAAGGCCGACCCGACGCCGAGAGGCATCTCGGGATTGAGCGCCCCTCGTTCCGCTCGGTCCTCGAGAACGAGAAGGCCCACCCTCCCCGGCAACGCTCGAAAACCCTGGACTGCCTGGTCCAGGTTCGTAATGCGCGCACGAGCCGGCAAGAACAAGAGGCCTTCAATGCGACCCTCGGCATCAAGCCTGATTCTTGCGGGGACCACCGCCCGCTCGAAGACGATCGTGTAGTCGATTCCCTCGCCCTCGACACGCTGGAATGCTCCTTGAGTTCGCTTAAGTTCAGCAACGATTTGTTCCACGCGTGAGAGCGGAGCCTCGGCGAGGAATGCCGGAGTGAACCAGTCGGCAAGGATTCGCTCGGCGATAAAGAGGCGCTCGAGGGCGGCCCTGGGCGTCAGTGGTTGGGTGCCGACTCTCGCCGGAACCAACCCGACGAGCAAGGTGGTCACCAGCAGGCCTATCACGAACAGGCATATATTGAAAACACGCATCGTCTGTCTCCCTCCCCCGGAAGACACATCCTGATCAGCCGATATCCTCTTTGGCGGATGAATCTCAAGAACCTCTGTTGCCGCCGGAGAGGGGGCAGGCGAAGGTGAAAACCGTCGTCGTTGCACTGATCTTTGTGGTTCTTGTCGCAGCCAGGGGGACGCGGGCGCAACCGATCTACCCTCAGGCGAGCGCGGCCTTCCGGCAGTGCCGGGAGGGGTGCGAGGCGTCGCCAGGCGCAACGGCCCCAAACCTGGATGGATATCTGACTACAGATGCCGGCGATTTGGCAGCCTTTGAGGTCTCTGGGTTCAACCGGGAGTGCTTCCTGTGTGGAATCGAAGCGCTGGACATTCAGGTTAGGGCGCTCGACCACTATCTTGGCGGCCTGATGCCTCGCGCACGGCGCGCAGTACATGCGCTGGCGTTCGATCCGACGGACTAGTTTCGCATAGTCGGAAGGAGGGAACAACCGGGCTGACGCGCTAAACCCGCTCGCGCGACAAGGTGTCTGAGTATTGCGGAGGAATTCCCCCTAACAGTTTCATGGGCTCTACAAGACCTTTCGCAATACTCTTGGCCGTCGCCCTCGCGGTGATCGGCACGTCTGGACCTGGATATCCGGTTCACGAGGAACGCCGCCCCGATCAGATCAAAACCACGGCCAGTGGGGTGAAGTACCTCGCTGATCTGGACATGGGCTATCTGAGCATCTGCGGTTCCTGCCCGTATCAGGTCAACAACTCCCCGGTGTTTGAGTCCGTGGATGATGCGGCCAGACGATTGGCCGACGATGACATCGTGGTCGGAGTCCGTCTCCGCGGGATCACCAGAGCCTATCCCACAAGCCTGCTGGCGCGCCCGTCTTCGCACATCATCAACGACGCCGTCAATGGTTTCCCGTTCATGGTCACGTGGTGTCCGCTGTGCCATTCGGCCGTGGTGTTCGAACGTCCCCGCATCGACCGAGATATCCTTGAGTTCGCCACCGCCGGGTTGTACAAGCGGGACCTCGTGATGTACGACGCCCAGACGCTCTCGCTGTGGCAGCAAATCACCGGGGTGTCGGTCGCCGGGCCACTGGTGGGGAAGACCGGCCGCCTGCATGTGCTTCAGGCCGACCTCGTGCCCTGGCGAATGTGGAAACACGCCTACCCGGCCAGCAGGGTCCTGGTGGACTGGAACCGGTCAGGGGATCCGAGCAGGCTCGCGGTCTATCGCGAGATCGCACGAGGTTCCGGACGGGCAATCCAGCAGACTGATCGCCGCCTGGCGGCCAAAGCAATCGTGCTCGGCATTGTCGTCAACCGCACGTCCAAAGCGTACCTGCGGGAAACGCTGGATCGAACACGCCTGATCAACGACGTCGTGGGTAGCGTGGCGATCCTGGCGGTGCTTCACCCGTCCAGCGGGGAGGTAAAGTTCTTCCGGCGGAGCGTGGGAAGCACTCAGGGCCTTGTTTTTGAGATGCGGGATGGAAAGGTGATCGACAGGCAGACCGCGACGGTCTGGAACCTCGACGGCGTCGCCGAGTCCGGCCCGCTCAAGGGACGACGGCTCGAGTCGATCGTCAGCATTCCGGCCTTCTGGTTCGCCTGGGTCACGTTCTATCCGAAAAGCGAACTGTTCAAGTAGTCATCTACGGCATGAAACGGCGGAATACGCCCGCCGACCTCCGGCCCGCGTCGCACGTAGGTGTTCCCGTGCTACTTGAACAGCTGGAACATGGGCGAGGGGTCGGTGGCGGCCAGCTCCTCGTCCCAGATGGGCAGGCGCTTGTGAGCCTTCCTGCGCCGGACCTCGCGAAACAGGATGCCCAGCGGCAGCTTGCCACGTTTGTCGAAGTCGTCGAGCAGCTCCCATGCCGCCTTCTTGTCGGTGGGGTCGTGGTCCTTGGGGATGTGCTCAACGTGCTCCTTGTACCATTCGTAGGTGTTGAACTTGTTGTACG
>JBOGSE010000411.1:0-1394 GCA_050694895.1 bacterium
GCGAAGGACGCGCCCCCGGTGCGTCCCGGATGCTGCATGGACACGAAGAGCGTTCGGCCGTCCGGCGTGAACTCCGGGCCGGCGACCTCGGCGCCAGGTGGGGCGCTGAGGAACCGGCGGGTGAGGCCCCGCAACGAACCTTCAGTCTCGACGGCGAAGAGCCCGTCGCGGACCCCCAGGCTCCCCTCCATCCCATCGGTGGCAACCCACATCCGCCCGGAGCGCACGAAGGCCAGGTTGTCGGGATTCGCCATGGCGCTGACGTCCGTACGCCGCTGGTAGTAGGCTCTGTGGGCCTCGTTGCTCGGATCGCCCCCCTGGATGAAGATTTCCCACCGGAACCGCGTGGCGGTGTGATCGCCGCCGTCTTCAATCAGCTCGACGATGTGCCCGAATCGGTTGTTGGCCCGCGGGTTGGCCCTATCGACCTGCTCCGGCGTGCGGCGATCGTTGCTCGTCATCACGACGTAGACCTTCCCGGTCACCGGGTTGGCCTCGACGTCTTCGGGGCGATCCATCTTGGTCGCACCGACCAGGTCGGCCGCGCGGCGCGCGTTGATGACCACCTCGCTCTGCGAGCGAAACCCATTCGCCGGCGTCAATGGCCCGATGCCAAAGACCAGCGGAAGCCACTCGCCCGTGCCGTCCTCCCTGAACCTGGCGGCATACAGCGTGCCCCGATCCAGCAAGTGCATGTTCGCCTGCCGGTTGTCCGGGTCGTACCGGCCACTCGCGACGAATTTGTAGACGTACTCGTAGCGCCCGTCGTCTCCCATGTATGCCACCGGCTGGCCGGTGGGGGCAACAATCGTCGTCGCCCCCTCGTGGATGAATCGGCCGAGGGCGGTGCGCTTGACCGGCATCGAGCGAGGATCGTACGGATCGACCTCGACGATCCACCCGAACCGGTTGGGCTCATGGGGCTCCTTCGTGATGTCGAAGCGCTCATGAAAACGGGCCCACCCGTAGCGTCCGGTGCCGACACCGTAGCGCATATGCAGGGCGCGGAGGGCCGGATCGGCCAGGTCCTGCGCCCGCCCGGTGAACCAGTCTTGAATGTTCTCCTCCCCCGAGAGGACGGTGCCCCAGGGCGTCACACCCCCGGCGCAGTTGTTGAATGTTCCTAAAACCGCCGTGCCGACAGAACCGGAGGTCTGCATGAGCGCATGCCCGGCCGCGGGCCCGCGCAGGGCCATGGGTGTGCTGGCGGTGATCCGGCGGTTGAACGGTGAATTCCGTACGTAGCTCCACTCCCCCCGGGGGCTGCGCACGACCTCTGCAATGCTGAGCCCGACCGCGGCCATCTCAACCTCCACCATCTCGCTCGTCTTGCTCGTGACTCGTCCGTCCCAACCAGGAAAGATCATCTCTGGGTGGACGGTTTCGTTGTTGAC